>JAHFER010000234.1 GCA_023248365.1 Nitrospirota bacterium | reverse complement strand
AATCGCTATCTTCACCTCTGTTTTATTATCTTCATTCTCTCCTATGCCTGTGAAAGAAGAAGGAGTAATCGTTGTAACAAGATTATGCATATTCTTTCCGCTGTAAACCGCAAGCAGGTCTGCATGAAAAATATTCAGCCCTTTGCCTTTCTTTTCCCCCTTTATAATATGTACATCCTCCGGCCTTACACCCCAGAAAATTTCAGCGCCTTCTTTAACCCATGTATCACGGAATGTCCTATGGGCCATTATAGTCTCGCCGCCGTCAATCCAGTAAAGCAGTACCTTATCCTCGTCAACCTCTACTATGCGTCCTCTGAAAAGATTTGATACACCAAGAAATCTGGCTACACTGACATCTCTCGGATGGTAGAGTACCTCTTTCCTCTTACCCGTCTGCCGGATTCGCCCGTCAATTAAGATTGAAAATACATCACTTAGAAAAAATGCCTCTTCAAAATTATGCGTCACAAGAAGGGCAGTAAACCTGAATTCACGGTGAAGTTCCTTAAAAAGGTAGCATGTCTCTTCCCTTATTGAAGGATCAAGTGAAGATGTCGGTTCATCCAGAAGAATCAATTTTGGCTGAATAGCCAGCGCCCTTGCAAGCGCCACGCGCTGTCTCTCTCCGCCTGAAAGCTTAGAAGGGAACCGGTTAGTAAGGTGTTTAATGTTAAGCCGCTCAATTATGCGGTCAATATAATTTTTTAATTCACTGCTTATGTGTTTGTTTGCAATCTTTAGTCCGTAAAGTATATTTGCTTCTACAGACAGATGAGGGAAAAGGGATGTGTCCTGCGGGACATAGGCAAATGCCCTTTTCTCCGGGGGATATTCTGTTATATCCTGCTTATCAATAAGAATGCTACCGCTGTGAGGTTTGTATAAGCCTGCTATCGTCTCAAGAATAAGTGTTTTACCAGCGCCGCTTGGGCCTATCAGTGCATGTATTTCACCCGGCCTGACAGTAAGACTAATCGAATCCGCCATAAAATCCTGAACATGTATCGTAAGATCTTTAAGCTCAATCACGACTCGTAGTTCCTTACCCCAAGAAGGCGGATTAAAGACAGTACACCCATACCAAAGACGAGAAGTATAATAATGAGTACGATTGTACCGCTTATATCAGCACTTGCCAGACGCATGAAGATGGCAACTGGAATAGTTTCAGTCTTCATGGCCATGGACCCTGCAACCATAATAGTGGCGCCGAATTCTCCGATGGCCTTTGCCCATGATAGAATAACAGCGGCAAGAATACCTCTTCTGGCAAGAGGCATGGTAACTGTAAGAAAGGCTTTAAAAGGCGTGGCGCCAAGACTGCGTGCCACTGCCTCATAACGTACAGGGATTTCATCAATAGTCGTCTTAATAAGACGGGTGGCAATACCGGCGGTTGTTACAAACTGGGCCAGGATAATGCCGGAGACCTCAAACACAAACATGGTAAAATGATTCTGTATATATTCCCCTGCCCTTGTATTAAAAAATATCAAAATCACCGCACCGAGAGAGACAGGCGACATTACCATCGGGATCTCAAGAACAGCATCAATCAGGCGTTTACCTCTGAAGTTATAGCGTGACAGTGCATATGCAGCAGGGAGTCCAATAATTACAGAGAGGATAGAGACTATAGAAGCGGCAAACAGGCTAAGTCTGATTGAAAACAAAACCCTGCTTGAAAAGAGTGTATCTAAAAACACCTTGCCATCGAAGAACCCTAACAGGGATATAATCAACACAGCATATAATGCAAAGATACTGATAGCACATCCAATAACAAGATTCCTAAAGCTAATTTTGCCAAACAATCTTCCTGATCTCCTTTCCATCAAACAGGGAGGCTGACCCGTTTCCAGATTAGCCCTATCGGCCTTACACCATAATCCATTTTTATTTACCGGACATTAGGTATCTCAGGCTCGGAGAATTACTCTCTACCCTCCTATTTTAATTATTGATTACGGTCACACATCCCCTGCGAAGGCATACTGCAGGAGCCGCAGGATTCAGAGGTCATCTCCCTGCCCTCCATCCCCCCGCCTTCAGAAACTCTGGCAGCAAAAACTGAAAACTGTTTAGTGATATTGTAGCTGTCACACTTTGTGCATGATACTGTGCTCTCAAAATTACTTACAAGTTTCTCAAACTTTGTTCCGCACTCCTCACATTTATATTCATACAACGGCATTTTGAATCATCCCTCTTTTCTTTTTCGTTTTTTCTGGCTTCGGGAGGGGACGAGCCCCTCCCCTACCTCACTGTTTTGCTTACTGCTTAATGGTTAGTTAAGCGTATTCTAACATCTCACTTCATTGATCGTCAATACAGCCCTGAGTTGGGAGTGTTCCTAATAACCACTGTCGTTAAGATATTCCTCAGGATTATTAGTAATAAATCTCCAGACTACCTCCTCATCATACCCAAGTTCTATAAGCCTCTTTGAAGCCTCAACAACAGTCATGGCGCCGCCGAGGAGTCTGCCGGAGTTATCAGTAACCTCTTTCTCTATCCCCTTTCCGGAAACTCCTGATGATTTAACTGTGTCAGATACAAGAATTATCTTATCAGGTTTCTTTGTCCTTAATATCAACTCAAGTGTTTTAGGATGAAGGTGATATGGGTCTGCTATGACCTCTATATACACATCACTATTTAAAAGACCAAAACCTGCTATGCCGGGTTCCCTGTGATGGTATCCACGCATGGCATTAAACAGGTGGGTAATACCTTTTGCACCTGCATTAAACCCAGCCTCTGCCTCAGCATAAGTAGCATCCGAATGTCCCATACTCACAATTATCCCCATATCAGAAATTTGTTTTATTAATTTCAAAGCGCCGTTTATCTCCGGAGCGACAGTAATGATTCTTATAATATCTTCAAACCCATCAATCAGTTTCTTTAGATTGTATTCAGTAGGTTCAATAAATGATGCTGCCTTCAATGCCCCGCATTTTTTAGGATTAAGGAAAGGCCCCTCAAGATTAATTCCACGAATAGCCCCATATTTTCTGACTTCCTGCTTCTGAATCTCCATGGCCTTTTTAACCGCAAACATATTCTCACGCATAACCTCAACAGTATCAGGGTATATTGTTGGAATAATCTCTGAAACACCGCAGGATGCCTGTATCTCAGCAATCTTCAGGATGTTTTGTTCATCAGTTGTCCTGGTATCATAGCCGCCGATGCCATGTGTATGAATGTCAATAATGTTCATGTAATAACCCCATCCCCGAGTTCAGAGATTACGCCCCGGAATCGCCACAAAAGGAGTAACCCGGGAATTGAAGAAATCGCTGTTATAAAAAAGAAGGCGGGCCAGCCCAGGCCCTCTACCACATATCCTGATGTTGGCGCAATGAATGTGCGTCCGAGTGCAGAAAGGGATGACAGGAGTGCGTACTGAGTAGCGCTGTACTGTCTGTTACAGAGGGCCATCAGCAATGAAATGAAAGAGGCCGTGCCCATCCCTCCGCTCAGATTTTCAAAAGCCACAGCAAATATCAGCATTCCGTAACTTTTACCATACCAGGCAAGCAGTACAAAGGAAAGATTAGACACGGCCTGTAATATGCCAAATATGAGTAAAGAGCGAAAGAGGCCAAGCCGTACCATTATTGTCCCTCCCGCCATTGCACCCAGGATCATAGAAATCAACCCAAGCCCTTTATTTAT
>JAHFER010000233.1 GCA_023248365.1 Nitrospirota bacterium | reverse complement strand
AAAATAGAAACTGATTACCATTCTGTCCTGATGGGATATCTTGTTATATGGTTGTCAGGTGTAAGGACAACCAGGCTCCCTGAAATTGCCTGGCATATCAAGATCCTATCGAATGGGTCTTTATGATACTCCGGCAATTTGGAAAGCTGGAGGACTGCTGTTTCATCAAGCGGGAGGGTTTTAATCCTATGCATTGTACGGTATTTATGGTTCTTTCTCATTCTGAGTGGGTAAGTTAGAATAGAGGGGAAAAGGAGGTAGCCCTTATGGAGGTATTGGAAAGTTTATTTGAGAAGGCATTGAAGTTGGAAGAGCCATGGAAAATAACAAGGATAGAATTTGGAGAAGAAGAGGGGAAGATAAAGTTGTTCATAGATTTCCCCAGAGGAAGCGTATTTCAATGTCCTAAATGTAAGAAGGAAGCAAATGCCTATGATACAACTGAGAAGACATGGCGGCATTTAAACTTTTTTCAGTATGAGTGTTATTTAGTAGTCCGGGTTCCCAGGACGGATTGCAAGGAAGATGGGATATTGCAGATAGAGTTGCCGTGGGCACGTAGCAGTGCAGATTTCACGTTATTGTTTGAATCATTTGCAATGATACTGTGCCGTGAGATGCCGGTGAACAAGGTATCTAAAATAATAAAGGTAGATGACAACAAGCTTTGGCGGATGATGAGTTACTATACAGAGGCGGCACGGCAGCTTGCAGATTATTCTGGAGTGAGTACAGTGGGTATAGATGAGACATCTAAGACAAAGGGACATGATTATGTAACATTGTTTGTTGATATAAAAGAGAGCAGGACGTTATTTGTGGCAAAAGGCAAAGATGCAGAGACAGTAAGAGCATTCAAGGAAGACCTGGTTGCACATGGTGGAAGGATTGAAGAAATAAGGGAGGCGAGCATAGACATGTCACCGGCATTCATTAAGGGAGTGGAAGAAAATTTCCCTGCGGCAGAGATTACATTTGATAAGTTTCATATTATGAAGGTAATCAACAAAGCGGTAGACACCGTGCGGAAGGGAGAAGTGAAGATAAATGAGATATTACGTGGGCAGAAGTATATTTTACTAAAGAATAGAGACAACTTAACGGAGGTACAGGCAGAGAAGTTACGGGAAATAGAGTCAATGTCTGGAATGAATTTGAAGACAGTTAAGGCATATCATATGAAGGAGAACTTCCAGGAGATTTATAAGGAAGAGAAAAAGCATAGCTTTGAGAAGGCTCTGAATAAATGGTATTTCTGGGTAACACACAGTCGCATAGAACCTATGAAAGAAGCGGCAAAAACCATAAAGAGGCACTGGTCTGGCGTGCTCAGATGGTATACAAGCAAGATAAATAATGGAATATTGGAAGGCCTCAATAGTTTAATTCAAGCAGCAAAAGCTAAGGCCAGAGGGTATCGAACGTTCAAGAACTTTAAGACAATAATATATATGCTTACAGGGAAATTAGATTATAGCACGGTGGGTTTACCCACTTGAAATGAGAAAGAACCAAAATTGTTTTAGTCCCTTTCCCCTTTGATGATTTCTCTTCTTCAAAAGTTCGCCCTGTAGTTTGCTTGACCGGACCAATTGGCCCCCACCGCCATGTGATTGTTTCATTTATCAGCAGCCGGATACCCTCTGAATTACTTGAAACCGACCTCATCATTGATGCAACCCAAAGCGATTTTTCCCTTACTGGTTTAAGGGTATCCTCAACCCTTCGTTTGCATCGAGTCGTCACGATAACTGCTTCTTTATTCCAACGAGAATTAGGAGATATACCGCCACGTATTCAGGAAGAAGCGGATAATAAGCTAAAGAAGTTATTTGGTTTAAAATAGAAGACCGCAACTTCTATAACACACAACCTTCATTGGAGTTTCCTCATAGCATTCACAGGACATCTTTGTACTGTCGGAGGAAAGGAGACCACACATGACAGCGTGGTGTGAGGAGACACCGTCCGTTCACAGAAGCGGAGAAACGGTGGAAACGAAACTGCACTGCATAGCGGAGAAAGATTTAGAATTCGTGAATTGTGCATGTGAAGAGCCGTGTGCGCAAATAGCGCAAGCACGGTTCGGTGAGGGGCCGGGGCCAATTGATGAATGGCTGAAATAATGTGGCACCGCCGGGCAACCAGGCGGAAACTGAGAAAATAAACCTCAGCCTACAGCATTGGGAGAAACCGGTCTACTCGACAATTCAAGAAATAAGTAAGGTGTCCCCAGAATGTGCCATCGTAGATATCGTTTAGATGGTAGGGGTCAGCAGGTATTTGATCCTGCAATGATGGTGTCACTTTTATTGTATGCGTACAGTATGGGATTACGCTCATCCCGTCAGATAGAGCGGTTATGTGAGAGGGATATCGGGTTCAAGGTAATAGCGGCAGATCAAGTGCCGGATCACACTACTATATCAAGATTCAGACAGGAGAATGGTAAGGAACTGGAAGGTATTTTTACAGAGGCGTTAAAGCTGTGTGCCAGGGCGGGTTTGGTGAAAGTAGGAGTAGTGGCCTTGGATGGTACGAAGATAAAGGCGAATGCAGCGTTGGAGTCTAACCGGAGCTATGAACATATTGAGGAAGTGGTAAAGGAGATGCTTTCTGAGTCGGAAGTCAGGGACGCCGAAGAGGATGCGCTTTACGGGAAAAATAATCGTGGAGATGAGTTGCCGAGCGATCTCATAGATCGTGGCAGCAGGTTAGCCAGGCTGAAGGAGTGTAAGGAGCGGCTGCGACAGGAGGTGTCAGAAAAGTCGGCAAAACAGGAGGAGAAGATAGAGGAGCGTGAGAAGGAGGAGTCTGAGACTGGGCAGAAGAAACGTGGTCGTAAGCCAAAGGAGCCGGATTCTGTAGTTGACACACAGGTAAAGGCAAACATAACTGATCCTGACAGCAGGATCATGAAGACCCGCAGGGGCTATGTGCAGGGGTATAATGGACAGGCAGTGGTAACGGAGGAGCAGATTATCGTAGCGGCAGAACTAACGACAGAGGAGAACGATATAAAGCAGTTATCTCCTATGGTAGAAAAGGCAAAAGAGAATATATCAGCATTGGGACTTAATGGAAAAGGGATGGGAGTAGTTTTGGCTGATGCTGGTTATTGCAGCGAATCGAATCTGGAGGGTGCAAATGCAACCGGCCCTGAATATATTATTGCTACACAAAAAGACTGGAAGCAGCGGCAGGCCATAAGGGAGTCGTCTCCGCCCCGTGGACGGATACCAGAGGATATGTCTTTACGGGACAGGATGGAGCGTAAGCTTTTGACAAAACGAGGGCGAGCGTTGTATAAGAAGCGGGGTCAGACTGTGGAGCCTGTTTTTGGGCAGATAAAGTCCTGCCGTGGAATCCGGCAATTCATGCGCAGAGGGTTAGAGGCCTGTGCCCAGGAATGGAAAATTATCTGTGCCACTCATAATCTTTTGAAGCTATGGCGTAGTGGAAAGATGGTATTTGGATAGAAGAGGGGCAGGCATCAACCTTCAGTATTACATTTCTGCTTTAGCACCGTCATGAAGTATAAGAAAGTGGTTTTGGTATCTCAAAATTATGATTTATACAGGTCGGGAAAAATAATCGTTTTGTAATCTTTGTGCAACAGACTCTAAATTTATATCGAAAAAATAAGTTGTAATATTTTCTTTCATTTTGTTCCTTATAATCTATTGTATAC
>JAHFER010000232.1 GCA_023248365.1 Nitrospirota bacterium | reverse complement strand
AAGGGAGGATTTATGCGATTGGTATGCCGGATGAAGTTATTACAGAAGATAATATCAGGGAGGTATACGGATGCAATGTATTTGTTGATAAGCACCCCGTGTCCGGCAGGCCGAGGGTAACTTTAACAGGAAGCAGAAGTCAGAGGTAAGAAGTAAGATAAATATCAACATAAGAAAGGGAGGATTTGCCAGATGAAGAGAAGTGCTGTTGTACTGGGATGCGTACTAAGCTTATTAACATTCAGGAATGCAAGTGCTGAAAGTGTCAGGCTGGATGAGGTGGTAGTAACAGCTACACGAACGGAGGTTCAGAGGTCGCAGATACCTGCCTCGGTAACGGTTATTACATCAAAAGAAATAGAGGAAAGTCATGCGGTAACTGTCTCTGACATTTTACAGGATGTATCTGGTTTAGACGTTGTCCAGCAAGGCGGAGCAGGAAAGATTACATCTGTTTTTATCCGGGGTGCAAAATCAGAACATACCCTTGTGTTAATAGATGGCATAAGGGTAAATAGTCCGACATCAGGAGGGTTTGATTTTGCAGACCTTACAGTTGATAACATTGAACGTATCGAGATTATCCGGAGTCCTTTAAGCACTCTTTACGGTTCAGATGCAATAGGCGGCGTAATCCAGATATTTACAAAAAAGGCAAAGAAATCTTCTGCCTCAGCGGGCTTTGAGGCAGGGAGTTACGGCACTAAAAAAGAGAATGTGTCAATGGAGGTGAAGCATGATAAATATGACATGAGCCTCGCGGCATCCCATTTGAACACAGACGGCTTCTCTGCATCAAAGGCCGGCCCGGAAAAGGATGGGTATCAGAATACCTCCATTTCCACACGCCTTGGAAGAACAGCAGGGACAGGCCGGATTGATCTCACCGGTCACTTTACCGTGGGAAAGACAGATCTGGACGCGTGCAAATTAGATTCGACATTTACACCTTATGATTGTGACAACCCTGCGTATAAACAGGATCGGCGCCTGGCGCTGGCTGGTCTCAGGTACCAGTCACAACCGGTATCAGGATGGGAACAGGTACTTTCGGCCTCAATTACTAAAGAACACTTAGTGAACAGTGACCCTGACCCCAATGGGATAAACTCTACCATAGACACAGGTATCCGTACTGTAGACTGGCAGAACAATTTCAAGACAAATGATTTTAACCGCCTCACGGTTGGTTATGAGTGGCAAAATAAGGATGGAGATTACAAGGGGAACTTTAACAAGTCATTTTCCAATAATGCGGTCTATCTTCAGGATCAGTTGGGACTTGGATCACCTGTACAGCTCCTGGCAGGTATTCGATGGGATAACAGCGCTATCTTCGAGAGTGCGCTTACATACCGGCTTGGGATAACCTGGCTCCAGATGGAGAGCCTTAAGTGGCATGCACAGTACGGGACAGGATTTAAGGGACCTACACTGAATGATTTGTTCTGGCCGGGCGCCGGTAATATAAATTTAAAACCAGAGAAGAGCAGCAGCCTGGAGGTTGGTATTGAAAAGGGCATCTCTGATAGTTTTTCTTTATCGTTAAATTATTATCAAAATGACTTTAAAGACCTCATTCAATGGGCCCCTATAGACTCTTCGGATCCCTTTAGCTTGTGGAATCCTCAAAATGTAGGACATGCTATTTCATCCGGTGTGGAGGCTGAAATGCGTTGGGCTCCTGTTACTTTTCTTCAGTTTACTGGCAATTATATCTATGATGATACTGAAGACAAGACAAATGGCGGTTATCTGATGCGCAGACCCCTTAACAAATTCCAGGCAGAAATGAAAATAGGCAGTGCAAACAGAAACATTGCTATACACTTTATTAATGAAGGGCGGCGTTTCGACTCCCCGGGAAATCAGAACCCTCTTTCAACATACAACAAGGTAGATATCACGGGCGCTTATAGTATGACAGGGAATATTGAGGTCTTTGGCAGGGTAGAGAATCTCTTTGATAAGAAGTATGAAGAGGCCAGGGGCTACAATACAGCAGGCTCATCTGCTTATGGCGGCGTTAAGGTGTCATTCTACTAAGAGTTGACAGTGCAAGTGCAGGTGCGAGTGACAGTGTGAAAGGGGACATTAATGAAAGGAAATAGCACATTTATCATTGGCGGTGCAAGGTCAGGCAAGAGTGGTTATGCACTTGAGCTCGGTTCTAATATACCCGGACGGAAGGGATTCATTGCAACGGCAGAGGCATTTGATGAAGAGATGAAAGAGCGTATCACTCTGCATCAAAAGACTCGTTCTTCAGAATGGGCCTCAGAATGGGAGACCATAGAAGAACCGGTTGATATTGCTAAGCGGCTGCTGGAAATAGCCGGTTTGTATGATGTTGTCATCGTGGACTGCCTTACCCTCTGGCTGTCAAATATGCTTTGCCGTGAGGAAGACAGCGAACATATTAAGACAGAGATAGGACATCTGACATCAGTACTCAGGGAGATTACATGTAAGGTAATAATAGTTTCCAATGAAGTGGGTCTTGGAATTGTGCCGGAGAATAGAATGGCACGTTTATTCAGGGACCTGGGCGGCTGGATGAATCAAAAGGTTGCATCTGCTTCGGATGAGGTTTATCTGGTGACATGCGGAATACCAATGAAGATTAAAGGATGAAGATAAAAATGGAACACGAATGACACAGTTTTTCATCTTCGGGCCTTTTTATGAACCCCTTTTTTATGTTATTATGTGGATATGAATATTGAAAGGGCAACATTTGCAGGGGGCTGTTTCTGGTGCATGGAGCCGCCGTTTAAAAAACTGGAGGGGGTTATTGAAGTTATCTCCGGGTATACCGGCGGGCATGTAAAGGATCCGACATATGAAGAGGTTTGTGCAGGAGACACAGGCCATGCAGAGGCGATTCAGGTTTCCTACGATCCTGCTAAGATAACGTATTCAAGATTACTTGAAGTCTTCTGGCAGCAGGTAGACCCGACTGATACTGAGGGTCAGTTTGTGGATAAAGGCCCGCAATATCTAACCGCCATCTTCTATCATTCACCTGAACAACAGGCGTTAGCAAATAAATCAAAAGAAGAATTAGAGAAATCCGGTAGATTTAAAAGCCCTGTTGCAACAAAGATTCTTCCCTTTTCAGAGTTTTATGTGGCAGAAGAATATCACCAGGACTACTACAAAAAAAATCCTGTAAGATACAAACTCTACCGGGTCAATTCCGGACGTGATCAGTTTATAAAAAAGGTTTGGGGAGAGGGTTTCCACTTATTTCAAAAACCAGATAAAAGAGAGCTTAAAGAGCGATTGTCGCAACTACAATATAAAGTCACACAGGAAAACGACACAGAAAGGGCATTCAACAATGAATATTGGGACAATAAAAAAGCGGGTATTTACGTTGATATAGTTTCAGGAGAGCCGCTCTTCAGCTCTCTGCACAAGTTCGATTCAGGAACAGGATGGCCAAGCTTTGCAGAACCGATTGAACCGGAGAACATAGTGGAAAGAGAAGATAGCAGTATCTTTATGAAAAGAACTGAGATAAGGAGCAGACATGCTGATTCTCATCTCGGCCATGTATTTCCTGACGGCCCTGAGCCAACCCGACTTCGCTATTGCATCAATTCCGCTGCACTCCGCTTTATCCCTGAAGAAGATCTGGAAAAAGAAGGTTACGGCAAATATAAAAGTCTGTTTGAACAGGTGTCTTGAAATATAAGAAATGATG
>JAHFER010000231.1 GCA_023248365.1 Nitrospirota bacterium | reverse complement strand
TTAAGTAATAAAAAAATACGCCACTGCCTGCATACATCCTGATGCAATAAGCGGGATTGTGAAATTGTCATCAAGTTTTGATGACAACAATTCCGTTATAGTGCCGACTATTGCGCCTGTAATGATTATTACAAATGATAAGCTGCCCAATGTCCTTTGAAATATGAATCCGGCTGCTATTGCCGCGATAAGAAATGCTATACTCCCTTCAATGCTTTTTCTCTTTATTCGATGCCGTCCCCAGCTTTTGCCGACGGTAGAGGCCGACGGGTCTCCCACTGCCAGTATTACCATTGAGAACATGGCAAACTCTTTTTTAAATAACAGGAGTGAAAGTAGTACGCCCGCGATATACCAGCCGGAACCGGTTGGTTTTCTTTTTTCCTCCTGACGTAACAACAGGCTGAAACAGCGGAAAAAGAGACTGTTGAAGGCAGGAAATATTAACCTTGCAGTTTCTATAGATATTGCCAGAGCAAGCATGACTGATACAAGAATTATTCCTGATCTTCTGTCCAACTGTGATATTACATAGACAAAAAGCAGGCCTGATATAAGGTGATAGAGCCTTCGCATATAGTGGTTCCTATGTTCTTTGGTAGAAGGGAAGGTTTGTTACTGTAGCGGAGAGTCTCTTTGAGTCCATCTCAATAAAAACGGGTTCACCCGGCTTATTGTGTGCTATCCGTATATAGCCCATTGCAATTGGACGATTAAATGTTGGAGAAAAGCAACTGCTTGTTATTATCCCAATCTCGTGTTCTGTATTGTCAATAATTCCTATTACCCTGTCTCCCTTTTTTGGAACGATGTCTTCCTTCAGCAAAAAGCCAGTGAGGGTCTTATTTACATGCCCCCTGAATTTTATCCGGGCTATTGTCTCCTGGCCTATGTAACAGCCCTTATCATAGCTGATGGCCTTATCAAGATTTGCCTCTACAGGTATAGTATGTTCATCCATATCAGCAGAGTAGAGCGGAATACCTGCCTCGATACGGAGTGTTTCAAATGCTTCAAGCCCAAATGGTGTTATCTGATGTTCCAAGCCTGCCTCAAAGATGAAGTTCCAAACAGTTGGCATGTCTTCCCAGGGTACATAAATATTATATCCTTCTTCACCGGTATAAGACGTTCGTACAATCTTACAACTCACAGCATTTATATTGAGAGTAATATGTGCACACTCCGGCATATCACTGATTTCTGTTTGGAATACTTTATCCAGGACTTGCTTTGACAAAGGCCCCTGAATGGAAAGCAGCCCGTATTTCTCTGTCACATCTTCTATAGTTACATCTTCCCTGAACAGGAAACGGTTAAATATCTGAAGTGCCTTTTCTGCAAGTCCCGGCTCTAAATCTATAAAAAATGAATCATCATCACAGTATATACACATATAGGCAAGCATCTTTCCTTTAACATCCAATAAAGTGGAATAAGCGCCGGTGAGAGGTTTTATTTTGTTAATATCCTGTGAGAGTATCTTCTGGAGAAATGTTGCACGGTCTTTACCTGAGATGCGAAGTTTGCCCCTGTGAGATAAGTCTATAATTCCTGAACCCTTTCTGACATTAAGGTGCTCTGTAACAGTGTCTCCGAACTGCGCCGGCATTTCCCATCCGTGAGTTTCAGCAAAAGTTGCACCAAGTGACTTATGTATCTCATATAAAGCTGAAGTTTTCATAGTGGGGTTATGATAGTATTAAAAATTGGTAACGTCAATATCCGGAGAAATTCCTGAGAAATTCGGGAAAAACTTTCCTATTGACCGGCCCCGTCCCTTTCTAATACAATAAGCAACTATGTGGAAACTTAAAAAATCATTACAAACTCCCCGATCTCATCCTGCGACTGTATCTTATAATGGAAAGATATATGTTTTTGGCGGCGGCGGTCCGAATTTTCTGAGTCTTGATACTGTGGAGATTTATGATCCGCAGAGTGATTCATGGTCCTGGGGAAGTCCTATGCCGACACACCGTTCCGGTTCTGTTGCTGCATTGGTAAATGGCAGGGTCTATGTTGTTGGGGGCGGTTATAAGAAGCCTGATGGTAAGTTCAAATTTCTTCCAACAGTTGAGATATATGATCCTGAACAGGACAGTTGGGTGAAGGGGCCTGACATGCTTATGCCTCATGATTATCCTGGAGTGGCAGTAAACGGAGATAATATTTATATAATGGGCGGCCATCACCCTGATGCAACTGAAGGGGGGCCTTCAAAAGACCCTGGTTTTACATTTTGTGAGGCGCTTGATGTAACTAAGGAGAGTTGGAAAGAAATTACCCCTCTGCCTGTTCCCAGGTTTGCCCTTAAAGGCGCTGTTTTAGAAGGCAGGGTTATTGTTACCGGAGGAGTAGCATTTGCAGAGAAGAGTTTGACTGAATATGATCTGATAGATATTTATGACCCTGATAATAATGTCTGGACAAGAAAAGAATGGCTCTCTCTTCCCTGGCCTGCTGCGGCTCATGGCGTGTGTGTACACAAGGAATGTATGTACATATTTGGTGGTTACAGTACTGATGGTATTCATACGAGGGCTGCTGGTTATTGCCCTGACATAAAGGAATGGAGGATGCTTCCTTCTATTGATAAACCCCGTGCAGCTATGGGGGTTGCTGTTATAGAGAATGAAATTTATCTCATAGGCGGATGGGAAGCTGACGGCAGGACGGTTATGGATACAGTAGCCGCACTCTCATTATAGCCTGAGAATGCGTTTGGAAACTCATTAATTTTATTATTAAGCTGTTTCTCTGCGGCCTCTGCGGTTAATTCATTCGCGGTTATTAGCCGTGGCATTTCTTGATTTTTTTTCCGCTGCCGCAATAACAGGGGTCATTACGGCCCGGACTTTTCGTTGTTTCTTTAGGCACATCAGATATAAGACCGGGGGCATTTCTCTCAACGTATCCTTTTATATTTTCAACCAAAGCCTCTGCAGCACCCTCTGCTGATGTATAACCCTCGTTGTAGTATTTTTCACTTATTGACCTTTCCATGTCAATTGCGGCATTAATCTTTGATGTTTCATCACCCCCCTTTGCCCCCCCTTTATAAGGGGGGGATGGGGGGGTGATAGTACCTGCAGCAGTATGGATAATACGGCAGTACCCTTTTTCATTTGGTTTCGCATCTAAAGAACCAAGGTAACCGCAGTGTTCAGGCCTTATATCACTGCCTCCAATAACAGAAGGATGTATGGTGCATACCTTATCTTCTGAAAGAAACAGGCATCTGAAGGCAAACATTGCCCTCAGGTTTATAAATATTGTAGTTCCGCTGATCTTTATATTTTCTGCAATCATGCTGTATTTCTCAGGCGATTTAAACAGCGGTCTTGGCGGTGTCTCAGAAGTTACATATCTTTCAACAATCCTGCGTTCTCTATCTCTTATGCCCCTTAGTATCTCCTCTTTGAAATTATTGAGGCGGGTAAGTCCTCCTTCTTTTCTTACCTGGTAAGCTATAATACCCCACCACGGGTCACAGCACCTGCCTTTGCAGTGTTCTATACATATTGAAGAGAATGATGACGTATTTGATGAGAGGTCAGTCATATATAATCAAGATGATAGATTAGAAATCAAAAATAAGTTGTTGTACAGCTTCCCCTGAAAAGACCCGCGCCTGGCAAGCTCTTTTTCTATCAGAGAAATAACAACCCTTTTTGAAACACCCCATTTTGGTGCAACGAGAAACTCTCCTTTTAA
>JAHFER010000230.1 GCA_023248365.1 Nitrospirota bacterium | reverse complement strand
TTTAATTCATCAAAAATAACCCTTTTTATCATATCATTTATATAATAGTCCGAGTTTTTTAAATGTCAAGTGTTAATATAATCGCTCTCTTTGTCACGCCCCATATAACCGTTACAGCTCCATTCCCGGCAAACTGGATGAATATGCAGGTATTTTATGACCTCCGGCAAACCAAAATAAAAGCAAAAAACATCAGGGTTAAACGGATAGAATCTGCCTGACAGCAAAAGAGAAGGGCAAAGAAAACGGAACTTTATTATTCGGTCCCCTGAACAAGAAGCCTGTCAATCCAATATCGTGGATTTCTATGTAGATGGGCAACTGCAACAACCATAACAGTTTCAGAATCAATACCGTAGATATTCCCATATGGAAAGCGTGAGAGCAAGCAACGCCGAATACCCTGTTCAATTTCCATGCAGGAGAGGGGATATGCAACAATTCTTCTGATAACACGGTCAAGATCATCCAGAAATTGCGTTCCCAGGCCTTGCAACTGTGAATCATACCATGCAAAGGCATCATCAACTTCAGATTGGGCTGGTTTCAGAAAGCGAATCTTCATCTGGTACGATACGTATTCATTACCTGATCATAAGAAACTGTTTCCAATTTCCCAGCCTTATAAGCCTGCCAGCGTTTGCTGGCCTCGTCTGCCCATATACAATCAATTTCAGGGTCAGGCTTGTCAAGCTGAATTAATATAGAATCTACCAGTTCTATCTTTTCACTGTCCGACAAAGAATTAATCTTCGCTGCAAGTTCGTCGCTAATGGCCCCCATAATGCACCCTCCTTCTTTATACTTCCTTTTCTATCTTCAAAATAGTCCCTGATCTTTTTTTCTAAATAAACCAAAGAAAATTAATTTTACCTTATTATTATGGAGTTGGGCAATAAAAATTAAAAGGGCTGCATGGGGAACTTGAAATATTACATTTTTTATTGCGGGCAAAGCTTTGGGAAGTTTCAAAACTGATATTTCAAGACTTGACCCCAATGTCCAATGTGCTTAGTATTACACCAATGGAATGAAATGCAAAATCAGTAATAAAAAGGTGCTCCGATGGTGTAGCATCAAGAAAGAGACGAACTTCTTCCGATCTCTCTTGATCCAACAGGCGTTCAAGCCAAATATTAGTATCCACAAGATACACCGTTCAGTCACCACGCCAATCTAAGGATTTCTTCTGAAGTTCTAACGAAGTATATTGATTACGATAATCCTTCAGGCCCCCTGCCCAGTCCTGTCTGAGTTTCCTTCCATGTTTCTTAGTACGCTTCTCAACTAAAAATTGAACAAAGTCTCTTACTTCATCTTTCAGGTCAGGTGGTAATTCTTTTATCATATCTTCGAGGGTGTTCATATATTCCTCCCTTAAAGGTTCGGATACACCTATGACGGTTTTACGTATTTTACAACCGTATCATACGTATTCACCACGTTTAATTTCTTAAACAGAAAATCAAATTTGGCTTCTAGCTCATCACCTATGGCCTTACGCACGGATTCCGGCAGGGTCCAGAATTTCTCTCTGAAAGGGCCGAAGCCTTTTTTGCGGGTCTTGTAGATAAACTGCTCATCAGACTCTCCGGCCTTTTTCTCTTCTGCGCATGTTTCCCTGAGGTATTTGTAGATCTCTTCTTTGAAGTCATGCGGGAATGCCTTACTGTCATATGTCATGTTCTGGAAGCCTGTTGCAAGATGAACCTCCGCTGTTCCGGTCTCAGGGAATCTGTGGAATGCCTCATCAGGTAAGGTTGAAGCGCCGTGCTGAACAGCGCCTCCGAGGCCGTACTCTTTCCTCGCTGCTGCTGATATTTTTTCTAAGGTATCAAAGTCGAGTTTTACCTTCGCGATAGTGCCGTCAGGTAAGGGAACGCCGCCATGTGATGTGCCCGTCTGTACGCTGATCTTGCTTATCCCCTTTAATGAACCGCCTTTGCCTTTAAGAGTCTCAAGGTATCCTTCCATAAACACCCTCAGGTCTTCCACTGTGCTGTTCTTTCCTCCAACCTCTCCTATTTCACCGCCTACGGATATGGTTACACCCTTAGGTTCAAGCTGTCTGATATATGCAGTAAGCTCTGCTGCGATCTCAAAATTGAGTCTCTGCTGTTCTTTTAAATCAGGATTTGAAAGATCAACTAAGGTGGATGAATCTATATCAATATTGTAGAAGCCGGCAGCGATCGCATCCTTAATAAGCTGTTTCAGTGTATCAATCTCTTTTGCCGGATCCTGCTGATACTTTTTCGCATTTGCCTGGAAATGGTCACCCTGAATAAACAACGGCCCTTTATAACCCTCTTTTAAGGCTGCTGCTATCATCACTACTGCAAACTCCGGTGGTAACTGTTTTGTGTATCCAATCTCAGACCTTGCTATCTCAAAGATAAAGGCGCCGGAATTATTCTTTAGGGCCGCCCTTATTACCGCCCTTGCCACTTCATAACTAAGTCCGCGTATGTTAATTGCCGGCACTGAGAAACCGTTTACCTCACCTCTCCCCATAGCATCATACAACCCCTGAATAGAAGCAGACTTAACGCCAAGCTCCAAGGCTATGGCCTTTATGAGCCATCTTGTTTTATTTAAGATTTCAGCATTCTCATTAAAGACCGCATTAAATATCAACCTGTCTAACAAATCACCACGAACGGCTTCCTTATTTACAACACTTACCTTTACATCTCCAACATCCACAACACCCTTCAGTGCAGCATTCAGCTCATTGATATCCCTGTACCTCATATTCCACCCCCCCCTTTAAAAATGAAAGATTAAAAGTAAAAAATCAAAAATAAGGAAAAATAATTTTACATTTTGATTTGTATTTTTGATATTTGATATTTAATTTTCGATAAATAAGCCGTCTATGTCCTCTACATTAATCTCATCCAGTCCCTTAACTATCCTGTCTGCCATAGTCAGCCTGTCAGTGCCATATGTATTTGTTACTGCAATACACTTCATCCCTGCGGCAAGTGTGCCCTCTATCCCTGCAATAGAATCCTCAATAACAACACACTCACCGGGTTTTAATTGCAAACCTGAATAATCATTTAATCTCTCAAGCGCCTTATTAAAACATTCAGGATCAGGCTTGCCATACATCACATCCTCTGCACTTACTATTAAATCAAAGGCAGAGCTGATGCCTGCCTTTTGAAGAACGAATTCTATTTCATGATACAAGGCACCGGAGGCTATGGCAAGACGGAATCTGTCCTTTGCCTTATTAACAAAATCCACAACTCCAGGATATATAAAAACAGAATTTTGCAGATATTCCATCATAAATTTTGCCTTTTTATCTATAAGTGACTGAATGACCTCATGGCTTGCATCAAGTCCATGAGTCTGAAGCACAGTAGTAAAACACCCCTTGTCATCCATTCCCAGATATGTTTCGTAATATTCCTGTTTACTGATAGATATATTTAGCTCTGAAAGTACCTGCTGAAACATCTTAAGGTGTACGGGCTCACTGTCAGTAATAACACCGTCAAAATCAAAGATAATGGCCTTTATCATGGATGAATGGAATATACCATGAAGTTTAATTATTTTGCAAATTTTTCATATTTGACATTTCTGTGACTTTATTATTAGATATTATATATTACAATTACCTATACTCAATGAAAAACCGTATCAATAACAATAACGAAATACTTATAGTAGACGATGAACCTCTGATCAGGGAAATCCTTGTT
>JAHFER010000229.1 GCA_023248365.1 Nitrospirota bacterium | reverse complement strand
CCTTCAGAAAGATAAGGGAAATTTATTATAAGGAAGGTGCTTATTGAAAGAGATAATACAGCATCTCCAAGAAATTCAAGTCGTTCATTATCTTTAAGATTTAACTCAGGGTTTTCATTCACAAAAGATTTATGTGTAAGAGACTCCTGCAGGAGATCAATATTCTTAAAGTGATATGCGACCCTTTTCTGGAAACTTTCAAACAGATCATTGAAATTCAATTTATTAACCCTGAAATTTCTTAAAGATAAGGCACGCGTTGGTTCCGCCGAATCCAAAGGAATTTGACATAGCAATGTCAACCCTCGCTGGCCTTGCCTTATTGGGTACATAATCCAGATCACATTCAGGATCAGGGAATTCGTAGTTTATTGTTGGAGGGATCATACTCTTTTCTATAGTTAAAAGGGAAAATACTGCTTCTATTCCTCCTGCTGCACCTAATAGATGTCCTGTCATGGATTTTGTTGAACTTACCGGTATCTCGTATGCCCTTTTCCCAAACACGGATTTTATTGCAGCGGTCTCATTTTCGTCGTTGAATTTAGTAGATGTACCATGTGCATTAATATAGTTCACTTCTTCACCGGTTAAACCGGCATCATTTAATGCCATTTTCATGCATCTTGCCGCTCCTTCACCTTCAGGGGCTGGAGTTGTCATATGATAGGCATCTCCTGTCATCCCGTACCCTATAACTTCACCATATATCTTTGCCCCTCTTTGTTCAGCAAATGAAAGCTCTTCCAATACTACAACACCAGCGCCTTCACCCATAACAAATCCATCTCTATTGGCGTCAAACGGCCGGCTAGCCTTCTCAGGTTCGTTGTTCCTGACTGAAAGTGCACGCATCGCACAAAATCCGCCGATTCCAAGCGGACTTATAGTAGATTCAGTACCCCCGGCAATCATAACATCCGCATCACCCCGCTGAATAATCTTAAACGCATCACCTATCGCGTGTGTACCACTGGCACAGGCAGTAACTACCGAGGAATTAGGCCCCTTTGCTCCAAACATAATAGCTATATGACCTGATACAAGATTTATTATAACCATTGGTATAAAGAAGGGTGTCAGTTTCTTTACACCGCCTTCCAGAAACTTTATATGATTTGACTCAATTGCAGGCAGACCGCCCATCCCTGAACCCACATAAACCCCTGCCCTTTCAGCAATAGAATCTGTAATCTGAAGACCTGAGTCTTCAACAGCCATTTTAGCGGCTGCTATCCCGAACTGGATGAATCTGTCCATCTTCTTGATTTCTTTTTTCTCAATAAAGTCAGCAGGGTCAAAATCTTTAACCTCTGCGGCAATCTGAGACGGCATTTCAGCGGCATCAAATCTTGTTATCCTTCCTATTCCTGATGTGCCGTCACATAAGGCCGTCCAGCTTTTTTCTACACCTGTCCCCAGAGGGGTCACAAGGCCGATGCCGGTAATGACTACTCGTCTCTTCAAATTACATCTTCTCCTTAATATAATCAACGGAGTTCTGAACGGTTATTATCTTTTCAGCGTCATCATCAGGTATCTCAATACCGAATTCTTCTTCAAAGGCCATAACCAGTTCAACTGTATCAAGTGAGTCTGCGCCCAGGTCCTCAACAAATGAAGCCTCGGACGTAACCTCCTCCTCATCTACACCAAGCTGCTCTGCTACAATCTTCTTTACCTTTTCTTCAACTGATGGCATTAACTAACTCACCCCCTTCTTAAATGTAATGTTATTGATTTACTACATATACATTCCGCCATTAACATGCATTACCTGTCCGGTAATATAAGACGCATCATCTGATGCCAGGAACTTTACAACATTTGCAACGTCCTCTGGCGTGCCTAACCTGCTCATTGGAATCTGGTCTATCAGATTTTTCCTTACCTCTCCTGATAACGCCCTTGTCATTTCTGTTTCAATAAATCCCGGTGCAATAGCATTGGCAGTAATGCCCCGGTTGGCATATTCACGCGCTATGGATTTTGTAAATCCTATAATCCCTGCCTTTGATGCGGCGTAATTTGCCTGGCCGGCGTTCCCCATTTCAGCAACAATAGAGGCAATGCTAATAATCCTGCCGCTTCTGTTTTTCACCATCCCTCTGATAATAGCCTTGGTACAGTTAAATGTACCGGTCAGATTAATCCTTATTACCTTATCCCACTCTTCATTGTTCATACGGAGCAGAAGGTTATCCCTTGTTATACCGGCATTGTTGACTAATATATCAATACGTCCAAGAGTTTTAACTGTTTCTTCTACTGCTGTTTCTACACTTCCATAGTCCCCAACGTCTGCATGAATGGCAATGGCCTTTCTGCCTGTGGTTTTTGACAACTCTTCCATTACAGTCTTTAATTCTTCAAGATTAACATCCACGCCTGCAATGTCAGCCCCGGCAGAAGCAAGTGTAAATGCTATGGCCTTTCCAATTCCACGACCTGCGCCTGTAATAAATGCGATTTTATTTTTCAACATACTTTAATTGTCTCTAAAGTTTTATTAAAACTGTCAGCATCTTCCACGTTCATTATATCTATTTTAGCATCCATGTCACGTGCTATTTTTCTAATTAACCCGGTCAACACCCGGCCGGGGCCAACCTCAATAAATGTATTATATCCCATATTGATAAGTGTGCTCATTGATTCACACCATCTGACAGGATTTGTTAACTGTCGAATTAAAGAGCCCTTTATATCAGATGAAAGATTCACAATCTTTGCATCTACATTTGTAATTAATGGAGTCTTGATATCAAAAAACTTTATGCCGTCCAATACCTCTGAAAATCTCTCTGAAGAAACCTTCATAAGCTGAGTGTGCGAAGGCACGCTAACATTCAGAGGAACTATCTTCTTTGCCCCTTTTTCTTTTGCCAGTTCCATAGCCTTGCTTACGGCGTCTGCTGACCCTGCGATAACTATCTGATCAAAGGTGTTAAAATTTGCAGGGGCTACTACTCCAAGCACTGAGGCATTCTCACAAACCTCTGTAACAATTTCTTTTGAAAGCCCAAGGATAGCGGCCATCATTCCTTTGCCTTTTGGCACAGCCTCCTGCATGTATCTGCCGCGGCTTTGGACAGAAGGCAATATCTCTGAAAATGCTGCCCCGCCTGCTGCCACTATTGCTGAATATTCACCGAGACTGTGGCCTGCAACAACCTCAGGAACAATACCCTCTTCTGCAAGAATTTTCCATGCCGCAAAACTGGTGACTAAAATAGCAGGTTGAGTATATTCTGTCAAATTGATTTTATCCTCTTTATTATCAAAACAAAGCCCCTTAATATCCCACTTTAATATCTCCTCAGCAGAGTCAAAAACATCCCTCGCTATCTTAAAATTTTCATATAGCGACTTCCCCATTCCTGCATACTGAGAACCCTGTCCCGGAAAAACAAAAGCAATCTTCTTCATCTTTACCCCCCTACCATTTAATCAAACACGCCCCCCATGTCAATCCCCCTCCGAATGCATCCAGCACTATATAATCATCGTCCTGGATCTTTCCTTCTTCAAGTGCTTCGTGAAGGGCAATTGGTATTGAGGCTGCTGAGGTATTTCCATATTTTTCAAGATTTATCATAAATTTTGACATAGGCATATTTAATTTTTTACTCACACCCTGAATGATTCTCAGGTTTGCCTGGTGGGGTATAAAGAGTTTGATATCATCGGAGGTCAAGCCGTTATGTTTCAATACCTCTT
>JAHFER010000228.1 GCA_023248365.1 Nitrospirota bacterium | reverse complement strand
GGCCTTATCGGCCTTGAAGATCCGCCAAGACCGGAAGTCCCTGAGGCAGTCAGGGGATGTAAAAGCGCGGGTATAAAGATAATCATGGTTACAGGTGACAATCCTGAGACAGCAAGGGCAGTCGGAAAAGAGATAGGATTGTACAGCAATCCGGTAATAATAAGGGGCTCTGATCTAAAGGGGAAAAGTCACAAAGAGCTTTTGCAGATCCTTAAGGAAAACGAAATTGCCTTTGCAAGGGTAACACCTGAAGACAAGATGACCATTGTCTCTGCTTTACAAGACCTCGGCGAGGTCGTTGCAGTAACAGGCGATGGCGTTAACGATGCCCCTGCCCTAAAAAAGGCAGACATAGGAGTGGCCATGGGGCTGTCTGGAACAGACGTTGCAAAAGAGGCCTCAGATATAATTTTAATGGATGATAATTTTGCAACTATTGTTATGGCTGTTGAGGAAGGGCGCACTGTATTTGAAAATATAAAGAAGTTTACTACTTATATCCTGAGCAGTAACATACCTGAGATAGTCCCGTATATTGCCTTTGCACTTCTTGGAATACCTTTGCCGCTTACTGTTATTCAGATACTTGCAGTAGACCTCGGCACTGACATGCTACCTGCGCTTGCACTCGGAACTGAACCGCCGGAAACTGACATACTAAAAAGACCACCAAGGTCAATCAAAGAGAGGCTGTTGTCCTTTCCGCTCCTTGCAAGGGCATATCTCTTTCTTGGGCCGATAGAGGCAATTGCATCAATGGCAGGTTTCTTCTGGTTCCTATCAATAAACGGATGGAAATGGGGGACTCATTTATCTGTTAGTAATCCCCTTTATCTAAAGGCAACAACGGTCTGCCTTACAGGAATCATCATTACCCAGATAGCAAATGTTTTTGTATGCAGGTCAGGACGCAACTCAGTATTTTCTATCTCAATCAAATCAAACAAACTGATTCTTGTTGGAATCTTAACAGAGGTAATTTTACTGGCAGGAATTATTTACACAACACCCGGAAATATAATTGCCGGCACTTCTTCAATCCCCTTATCTGCATGGCTTTTCTTTATACCTTTTTCGCTGCTATTGTTAGGAATGGAAGAACTAAGGAAATACATTGGGAAAATTATTGAGAAAAAAATTTAATTTCTAAAAAAGCCTTTTAAACCCCATACCCACTTCTTCAAAATGTCTGTCAGACGTTAACACATCAGAAATGCTGAGTTCTTTCATTACAATAAAAGATGTAAAATCAAAAAATGATATGTATGGTTTATCATAATATTTCTTGCACATATCCCATGCCTTATTCCATCTCTGCTCATCTATCCTTCCCAGTAATATTTTCTCGCTCTTAACCCCACTAAGGATCGTATCAATAAAGAGCGTAACCCCTTTTGTATCTGTTTTAGCCCTTAAAAGTGTAACTGCTTCAGAGAGGATGTAATTAGAAGTAACCGGTATTCCATTATTAATGAGAAATTTATTATAGAATGAAACAACCTCTGAATGGTGAGAGTCATTTTTATGCGCAATTGCTACCCATCCCCAAGTATCAAAGAATACCTTCTTCATTTTTTTGTTATCCCGTAAAGATACTTGTCGTGTTCATCTGCAAGGTTTTTCGGCCCGCCTTCACACGTCCCTGCAATCGAAAGAAGTTTTTCTGTTATTTCATCTTTTGCAGGTATTGCTTTTTTTTCTTTCCATTCTGAGAGAAATTTATCAATAGCCCTCCTGATAATTTCAGCTACTGGAATATTAAAATTTTTATGATAGCTTTCAAGGGAATCTTTTTGATCCGACTCTATAAACATCTGAAATCTTACCTTAGACATGGCCACCTCCTACACATATATTATTTAATTGTTGTGTGTATGTCAATTTATTTTTTTATAGTCACATAAATGTACCAAACACTACATTTATGTTATCTAATATTAATTAAAAAACCACTCTTTTTATCTTGCTATCATTTATAATCTTTAAAATTCAATATGTTATAAAAACACAAGCTTATTGGCAAGGGTTTTGAAATGTATATCCTGTAGAAAGGGGAATTTAATGAATAAAGAAAGGCTTATCGTAATAGGAAACGGCATGGCGGGAGTGGCAACTGTCGAGCAGCTCCTGACAAAAAGACAGGACATGAAAATCACAATCATTGGGAACGAACTCCATGTCAATTACAACCGCATACTTCTCTCATCAGTGCTGTCTGGTGAGATGGGACCAGAAGAGATTATCCTGAACTCTCAGGAATGGTATGAAAAAAATGGCATCACTCTGCATTCCGGAGTCTCTGTAAGCAATATAAATTTAAAAGGCAGATTTATAAGTTCAGAGTGTGGAGATAGCTTTCCATTTGATAAACTCCTGATTGCAACAGGGAGTGTTCCATTTATCCCGCCGATTAAAGGGATATACAGTGACGGCAAACTTATCCCTGGCATCTTCACATTCAGAAGCCTTGATGATACAAATGCAATGATCCAGTGGGCAAAGAAAAGCCGGAAGGCCATTGTTATAGGCGGCGGCCTGCTTGGCATTGAGGCGGCTGTGGGCCTTGTAAATCAGGGGGTTGATGTAACAATGGTACACCTGATGGACCGGTTGATGGAGATGCAGCTTGATAATGCAGGGGCAGAGATTCTGAGGAAGGAAATCAGCAGAATGGGAATTCATACGCTTCTCAGCCATTGTGCAGAGGAAGTAATCACTCATGACAACAACATAGAAGGCTTACGGTTTTCAAATGGAAAGGCTTACGAGGCAGACATGATTGTAATAGCCACCGGTATTCGTCCAAATATTGAGTTGGCTAAAAATGCTGGTATAACAACAAACAAGGGGATCATAGTAAATGACTATATGGAGACAGGCCACTCAAATATTTTCGCTGTAGGTGAATGTGTAGAACACCGTGGCAAGGTGTACGGAATAGTTGCGCCGTTGATGGAGCAGGCAAAGGCAGCAGCAGATGCTATTGCAGGTAATTACTCAGTCAAATATGAGGGATCATTATCAGGAACAAGATTAAAGGTAGCAGGTATACCGCTTGTTTCATTGGGAAACTTTAAGGGCGGGCTGGGATGTGAAGAGATAGTTTACAGCGACCCTTCGGTCTCAGTTTATAAAAAGCTTGTTGTATCTGGAGGCAGGCTTGTCGGTACTATCCTATTAGGTGATATAGACAGTTACAACAGTTATATGGAATTAATCCTGAATCAGGAGGATATTTCTCTTCAAAGAAAGACACTCCTGACAGGCGAATCACGGAATATAAAATCAGTTGCCTCTATGCCTGACAGCACAACGATATGCGGTTGTAAGGGGATAACCAAGGGTGCTATCATAAAGGCCATAGAGGAACACGGCCTGACCAGTTTAAAGGAGGTCTCTGAAAAGACCACTGCATGTACATCATGCAAAGGGTGCGCCCCTCAAATAGAGCAGATCCTTCAGGATGTCCTCGGTGGTGAATTTGTAAAACAGGATATACAAAAAAATTTCTGTGATTGTATACCGATGACCTGGGAAGACATACACAAAAATGTAATAACAGGGGGCATGAAATCTGTAAGTGAGGTACTTAAAGTTCTTGGTAATGGCAGCGGATGTCCAGGCTGCAAACCCGGAATAAATTATATGCTTCAGGAGATTTATATTGATGATTATGAAAAAGAGAGTGACGCACTGTTCCTGAATGATAAGTTCAATGCAAATGTCCAAAAGGATGGGACA
>JAHFER010000227.1 GCA_023248365.1 Nitrospirota bacterium | reverse complement strand
TTATGCTTATGATAGGGCTGTTTATTTCCTTCTTTATCTTTCACAGGAGGATTTGGGTTAAGGTCGTAAATTCTGAAACTGGTACGTTGATATACATTGGAGGCGTTACTAATAAAGATCCTCTTGGATTTGAGAAGGAGATGAATAAAATAACAGGGTCTTTTTAAGATTGATGGCTTCGTAAAAAGCGGGTGCCCTCTGGGCGTGCGGCGTTGCGCTGCATCCTTCGTCATTGCGGCGTAGCAACAAAGTACGCCTCATTCCTCAGGATTTGCGCGCCTTGCACCTGGAGCTTTTTACGAAGCCATCACGATTGATTTAGTCCCTAAGGGGGAGGGAGGACACAGCTTATGGTTAGCTCATTTTTTTTATTTGATATTCTGTTCTGGATTTATCTTGTAGCTGCATTCTGCTACATATTTTATGTGGCGCTTAAGAACGATGTTATTGGAAATCTCGCATTTATTCTTACTGTCATAGGGTGGCTTGTTAATACCGCAGCGCTTGGCGTAAGGACGATGGAGACGGGCAGGGCACCCTATGCAAACCTGTACGAGACCATGATTCTGTTAACATGGCTTGTGGTAATGGGGTATATTGCTTTAGAGTTTAAATATCCAAAGCTCCGGATTCTGGGGGTTGTTATTATTTCCCTTGCCTTCATTGCTATTGGCGCTGCCGCCATGCTCCCCTACAGATACCAGGCCATAGAGCCGCTTGTCCCGGCGCTGCAGAGCCACTGGCTGGTTCTCCATGTAATCACAACATTTGTAGGATATGCGGGTTTTGCAATAGCCTTTGCTATTGGTATTATATACCTTTTCAAGGAGCGTTCAGAAAGAATAGGTAAACCCTCTTTCATGGACAGATTCCCAAGTGCAGAGCTTCTTGATGATCTGAATTATAAGTTTATAGCCATTGGATTTCCCTTTGTGACCCTCGGAATTATTCTTGGCGCTATATGGGCCAATTATGCATGGGGAGGTTACTGGAGCTGGGACCCAAAAGAGACATGGTCGCTTATCGTTTGGTTTATATATGCAGGCTATTTTCATGGACGGCTTGTCAGGGGATGGAAGGGTAGAAAGACTGCATACTTCTCAATAATAGGTTTTCTCGCAGTTATATTCCTGTACTGGGGTGTTAGTTTTGTACTTCCGGGGCTTCATGCTTACGCGTAGTCGTTTACCCTCCCCCTTGATGGGGGAGGGATAGGGTGGGGGTGTGCCTGGGTACATGGGAAGGAAGTCAGAAGAAAGAAGTAAGAAGTCAGATTAAAAAAGGAGCTGGATGGCAGGTATTGAATTAGAGGAAACAAATAAAGGTGGTGCCGGTAACAGGCTTGGCGCCATAATAATTGGTATTGTTATATTAGCCGGTATAATCGGTTTTGTCTGGCTTAAAAGCAATAAATATGCCCCTGTGATAACAGGTTCTTATGCCCCGGATTTTACACTTAAGGATATGAAAGGCAGTGACCATACACTATCTTCTTATCGTGGCAAGGCTGTATTTGTAAATTTCTGGGCTACGTGGTGCAAGCCATGCAGAGAAGAGATGCCGTCTATGGAGGTACTCTATAAATATCTTAAAGAAAGAAATGTACCCTTTGAGATGCTCGCAATAAGCATGGATAGGGTGACAACACAAAAAGAGGTAGATAGTTTTGTAAAGAACCTCGGGATTACGTTTCCAGTGCTTCTTGACCCATGGGGAAACACAGATGGTAAATACAAACTTACAGGTGTACCTGAAACATATATAGTAGACCAGGAAGGAAGAGTAGTAGAAAAGGTTATAGGTCCCCGTGACTGGACAACTGTCGGGGCTGTTGAAAAGCTGTTTGGTCTTCTCCACATCACTACCGGGCCTGAACAAAAGGGGGAATAAGTAAATATGGAGGCTTCACACCTTTCTATCTTCATGGCTTTTCTGGCAGGACTTCTTTCATTTGTCTCACCGTGCGTATTACCGCTTGTCCCGTCCTTTGTAACCTATATAACAGGGCTTACGTTTGAAGATATTACCTCAGACAAAGACAAGGCAAGGATCAGATCAATTACTATCACAAATTCTCTTGCCTTTATTGCCGGTTTTACAACTATATTCGTCATCTTTGGCGCATCTGCAACTTTCTTAGGCCAGGTATTTCTCACATATCAGGATATTATTCAAAAGGTCGGAGGGGTTTTAATAATACTCTTCGGATTATATATAATGGGGGTGTTGAAACTCAATTTTCTTATGGCAGAGAAAAAGATACACATAGAAAATAAGCCTGCCGGATATTTTGGTTCATATATAGTCGGGATGGCATTTGCCGCCGGCTGGACTCCATGTGTCGGCCCCATACTTGGTACTATACTCCTCTATGCAAGTACCACAGGGTCAATAGGTAAGGGGATTGGGCTTCTGGCTGTATACTCACTTGGTCTTGGACTTCCCCTTTTTATTTCTGCCCTCGCCATAAATACATTTATCTCCGCCTTTAAGGTTGTAGCAAGGTATATGAGATGGATTACCATAATAAGCGGGGTATTCCTCATTGTAATAGGGGTTATGATCTTCACAAACTCCTTTACCATCCTGACAACCTGGTTCCAGCAGCACGGAATCGGCTGGACGATTGAACTTTAATAGTTGAAAAATTATTGTAACTCCCGTAACATATCCCCATAAAGCTGTCTTTTTTCTGTTGTAAAAGATAACGAGGCATTTATGCGGAATTTAAATATAAAACTTATAACTGATAAGCTGAAGATTAGCTTCTTGATATGCCTGCTTATCTGGATTATACCGGCCTGTTCTGAAGTTAAAAATAGACACCTCAAAGATCAAGAAGTCATTTCTATAGAACAACAGCCGCCTGTATGGGCAATTCAAAAGACACATCCAAAATATCCAGATGCAGTCTATTTGACTGGCGTTGGCTACTCGGAAAAGGGAAGCAATGAGGCGGATGATGCTGCGCGTTTAGACCTGCTCAAACAGATCGAAGTGGAGATAAAAGGGGAAGAGAGTTCTGTACAGACAGAGACGATGCAGGCTGATTCAAAATCCAGTACAAGCCAGAACTCTGTTTACGTCCAAACAAAGGTAGATACTAATGTCCATATGACCGTCGCGGGTCTAAGCATCAAAGAGAGATGGTATGACATGTCGCAAACCCGATACTATTCCCTTGCCATCCTCAACAGGGAAGAGGCTGCTCAAAACTTATCTAAACAGGTTGAGGGATTGGGCATAGAAATTGAGAAATTAATACATGCAGGTGATGAGGCTGAGACCGTCCGTGATTACAATACTGCCATTAACTATTATAAAGATGCCGTTGACCGGATTAAATCTGCTAAAGATATGCTACGGTCTTATAGAGTTATAAGGGGAGGAATGGATAGTCTCAACACCTACTCATTTGAAGAAAAGGCAGTGGATTTAAAGACAAGAATAAACCGTATTTCTGAGAAACTTCCCAGGATTGGAAAAGTTACAACGTGGGAAGAAGGGATAAGAGACCTCATTATTCAGATAGCAAAACGACTCCCTTCTGGCGGTGTTTTAACAGTATCAATGGGAGACTTCATAGAGGGGAAAACAGGAGTACGGGTTCCCCTGAGCAATCTCATCGAATCAGACATAAGGACTACTATGGCAGAGGTAGAAGATATTAAGGTACTTGAAAGAGATCAGGCTAATTCAGATCTCCTTATGACAGGCCTGTTTCGCATGGATGGAGATGTCCTGAGGATAAATGC
>JAHFER010000226.1 GCA_023248365.1 Nitrospirota bacterium | reverse complement strand
CTGCAAATCCTCCCATGATAGTCGTTTATCCACTGGGTTTCTTAAAAGATATGCAGGATGAAAAGTAGGGATTATTCTGTAACCATCTTTTTCATGAATCTTACCCCTGAGTTGACTGATCTTTGTTTTGGTCTCAAGAAGTGTTTGTGACGCAAATGTTCCCAGAGTACATATAATCTCAGGTTTAATAATATCAATCTGCTCCTTTAGAAAGGGACTGCATGAAGAGATTTCATCTGCCTCAGGGTTTCTGTTGCCCGGCGGTCTGCACTTTACTACATTTGCTATGTAGACATCATCCCGTGTGAAACCCATTGCAGAAATCATCTTAGTAAGCAATTCACCTGCCTTGCCAACAAAAGGTTTCCCCTGCTTGTCTTCTTCTTCACCTGGTCCTTCTCCGACGAATAACAGCCTTGCATCAGGATTGCCTGTACCGAATACGATGTTTGTTCTGCCGGTACATAACTTACATCTCTTGCAATCGCCTATCTTTCTATGGAGTTCATCAAGCATTTTTGCCTTGTCTTTACTTTTATTCGAAAATGCGTTATCCGTGTCAGGGGTCTGTGTCAGTAAACCGTCATTCCCGTGAAAACGGGAATCCAGCGCTATGTCATGGGGCTGGATTCCCACTTGCGTGGGAATGACATCTTCGAGCACCTCCTCAACTCCAGTTTCTTTCAGAAACAGCAGATGTGCCTGAGTATCCCTTATTATCTCAAGAACTTCTTTCCTATAACCCATAACGCATTACCCATTACTCATTAATTAACACTAATGCTTCTTTCAGCATCTTACTATGTTTCACACCAAACGCCGTTATATCTATCTGCCGCGACTTTTCGTCAATCCATCTGAGCGAAATATCAATCCTCTCATCAGGCAAAACATCGCTTATCCTCTCAGCCCACTCAATTGCAGTAACTCCATTACCATACATAATCTCTTCCATTCCTATGTCCCGTATATCATCTATAAATCCAATCCTGTAAAGGTCTATGTGATATAAGGGTATTCTTCCTTTGTGTTCCCTTATAATAATGAAAGTAGGACTGTGGATTTCTTTACTCTTAATCCCAAGCCCTTCAGCAAGTCCTTTAATAAACCAGGTCTTTCCTGCCCCAAGTTCACCTGTCAGACAGATAATACTGCCGGGTAGAAGATGTTTTCCAAGAGACTTCCCTATGTCAATGGTCTTCTTTGCACTTGTTGATTCTAATTCAATTTTGTATTCCACATTATGTATTAAATCTATTTCCCCTCTGCAATAGCCCTTACAATATCCTTTTTCCCAACCATCCCCACGAGCTTTCCTTTTTTAAGCACAGGTATATGATGAATCTTCTTTTCACACATGATGGTAGCAATATCTTCAATAGTCGCAGACTCATCTACTGTCACGACGTCCTTTTTATAAATATCCTCAACCTTTGTAGCCGCCATTCTTCTTATATCTTCTTCAAACTTTTTTGAACTTCCAAGATATATTACGGCATCAAAAATGGTAATGACAGTAGGTATATGCACTCTCTGATCCATCTTTATCAGGTCATTCTCTGTTACAATACCTTTGATATTTCCTTCTTCATCAACAACCGGCACACCGCTTATCCCATGCTTGAGAAAAAGGCGTGCCAGCTCCTCTACGGTCATAGCCTCTGTAACAGTTATCACATTTTTTGTCATTATATCTTTTGCTTTAGCCATAAATTCTCCTCTAATGTTTCAATTCCAGTTGCCGTATCGCCTCTGGTATCCGGTCAATAAGGTCGCCGGCGATCATGCCGATCATTCCTTTTTCTCCTGCTGCCAAATCTCCTGCAAGGCCGTGAAGGTATACACCAAGCCTTACAGCAGAAGATATATCCAATCCCTGTGCTATAAAGCCTGCTATAATGCCGGTAAGCGCATCACCGGTTCCGGCAGTGGCCATTCCAGGATTTCCTGTTGGGTTTATATAAACAACTCCTGATGGTCCGGCAATAACAGTGTTTGCGCCTTTAAGTACGAGATATACACTGTATTGTACTGCAAAGTCTCTTGCAATACCAATACGATTCTGCTGTACTTCAGAAGAAGTTTTTCCTATCAATCGTGCCATCTCTCCTGGGTGCGGAGTAAGTACAGTATGAGCCTTTCTCTCTTTGAGTATTTCAAGGTGGTCGTTGATGGCATTTATTGCATCTGCGTCAATCACAACAGTTGCATTTACATTTTTAATGAATCTTCTAACCAGCTCTGCTGTGTCTTTGTTTGTGGTAAGCCCCGGTCCTATTGCGATAACTTCCTTGTCTTTTGAAAGTTCCAATATCGTATCTATAGCCTGAAGCGCTATTGTCTTTTCATCAGTCTCAGTGAGTGGATACGTCATAACCTCTGTGATCTTTCCTGCTATAACAGGCTGAACACCCTCAGGTGTCGCAAGGGTCACAAGACCTGCCCCGGATTTTAAACAGGAGAGTGATGTCATTGCTGCCGCCCCGCCTTTTCCAATAGATCCGGCGACAACAAGCACATGACCAAAGTTCCCTTTGTGGGAATTTGCGAGCCTGTCCTGGATTAGTTCCGACATATCATCTTCTGTGAGCAGGCTTAGATAAATCCCTTCTTCTTCTGTAGCTGTATCAGGTATGGATATATCAGCTATGTGAAGTTTACCTGTGAAATCGCTTCCCGGATAGAGAAAATGTCCCCTCTTTGGAATGGCAAATGTAACAGTTGCTGTTGCCCTGACAGCGGCTCCCATTATTTCCCCTGTATCTGAATTAATCCCTGTTGGTATGTCTACTGAAATTACAGGTCTATTGGAGTTATTTATCAATTCTATAATTTCGAGGTGTTCATCCTTAATATTTGATGATAAACCTGTTCCGAATATGGCATCAATAATAACGTGGCTGTGGTTTAATGAATTTCTTACATCCCATATGTCAAACAAATTTCCGGGTGAATTTCCGGTAGAAATTTTGCTCTGAATATCTACCCCCATTTTTAAGGCGATTTTGAGATTTATCTCTGCGTCCCCTTTTAATTCCTTAGGTTCAGCCAGTAGAAGCGCCTGAACCCTTGCCCCCCTGTTAAATAAAAGCCTTGCAACAGCAAGCCCGTCACCGCCGTTGTTCCCCTTTCCACACACAATTGTGATTCTACGATTTTTAACAGGGCCAAATGTATCTTCAATAACACGGAGAATCCCATGAGCAGCGTTTTCCATAAGAAGGAGAGCCGGTATGCCATACTTTTCACTGGCACGGCGGTCTATGTTTCGCATCTCCTGAGAAGTGGCTATGTACAATTATTCTCCTTCCAGTATCACCTGGGCTATTGCATTGCCGCCGTCGTGGGTGATACTGATGTGGATTTTTTTTACTAATTTAGTGTCTGCAAGTTCTCTCAGTTTTCCATGAAGTACAATCTCAGGTTTCCCGTCTGAGTTTCTTACAACCTCAGCATCTTTCCATCTGATGCCCCTGCTCAAACCGGTTCCAAAGGCCTTCATGGCTGCTTCTTTTGATGCAAAGCGGCCTGCAAGGTGAGTGTATGGAAACTTGTGATCAAAGCAGTACCTGATTTCGTCCTCTGTAAAAACCCTCTCAAGAAATCTCCTGCCCCATCTTTCATCAGCCGTTTTTATACGGCGTATTGCAACAATGTCTATTCCGATACCGATTATCACTGCAAAAAATTATGACAGAAACGCATATCATGGTCAATAGACATGCAAATCAGGAAAGATTAGGGGTGGCCGTATCGCCGTATCCTGGTGGAAAGTGAA
>JAHFER010000225.1 GCA_023248365.1 Nitrospirota bacterium | reverse complement strand
TTAGCTAAAGGACTTGGAAACGGGCTTCCAATAGGGGCTATGCTTGCAAAGGATAATGTTGCACAGGCGTTTTCTCCTGGGACCCATGCCTCTACCTTTGGCGGGACACCGCTGGTTTGTTCCGCAGCAGCAGAGGTTTTAAAAATAATCACAGAGGATGATATATTTTTAGAAAACTGTGTGAGGATGGGGAAGTATCTTATTGAAGGATTGAATAGACTGAAGGAGAAGTTCCCTCATCTGATTAAAGAGGTCAGGGGAAAAGGCCTGCTTGTCGGGATGGAGTTGAATATAAAGGGAGAGGATATTGTTTCTGAATGTATAAAAAAAGGGGTAGTGATAAATTGTACGATGGAACGGGTGTTGAGGTTCCTTCCTCCGCTGGATATAAACCAGGCAGACATAGATACGCTTATAGATACACTCTCGTCGATTTTTCTGACTATAAAGAATTAACTACACAACCACAGATAACACAGAGGCACTGAGACACAGAGAAAAATAAAATGTTAAAAATAAAAAAGCAAAATTACAATTCAAAATTTTGAATTGTAATTTTAAATTAATTTTCTCTGTGCCTCTGTGTCTCTGTGGTTTTAAAAGGATTTTTTAGTGAAACGGGATTTTTTAACTATACACGATATTACGGCCAAAGAGCTTGAGTCTCTGCTTGTAAGGGCAAGGGAACTCAAGGATATGCACAAGGCAGGGAGTGACACCTCTGTACTGAAGGGCAAGACCCTCGGCCTGCTGTTTGAGAAACAGTCTACAAGGACGCGTATTTCTTTTGAGGTTGCAATGTTTCAACTCGGTGGTCATCCTGTCTATCTGTCTCCTAACCAGATACAGATGGGAAGGGGAGAGACAATTGGAGATACGGCAAAGGTGATTTCAGGATACCTTGATGGAATCGTTGTCCGCACATTCAGTCATTCGACAATTGAAGAGTGGGCAAGGTTTTCATATGTACCTGTTATAAACGGACTCACAGATTTACATCACCCGTGTCAGACAATCTCTGACATCCTCACAATTTTTGAGAATAAGGGTAGGGTATCCGGTATAAAGATGGCCTATATTGGAGATGGGAATAATGTTGCAAATTCTCTGATAGAAGGCGCTGCGATTATGGGGATGGAGATAAGGGTTGCCACACCTAAAGGATATGAACCTGATAGCGCTATTGTGTCTAAGGCAAGATTAGCGGCTAAAGAAACCGGTGCAGTTATAGAGATTATGCAGGACCCGCTGGATGCAGTTAAAGATGCTGATGTTGTCTATACTGATGTGTGGACGAGCATGGGGCAGGAAAAGGAAGAGCACGGACGGAAACAGGTGTTTCAGAAATACCAGATAAATCATGAAACAATGCAATTAGCTAAGAAAGATGCTATTATAATGCACTGCCTTCCTGCACACAGGGGTGAAGAGATTACAGAAGAGATGATGGAGTCTCCGCAGTCAGTGATTTTTGACCAGGCTGAAAACAGACTGCACATGCAGAAGGCGCTGTTGGAGATGCTGTTACGTTAAGGATATGAAACCGCAGAACACAGAGACACAGAGGCACAGAGGAAATTAAAAATTTAAAAGGAAAAATTAAAAATTACAGAGTAAAATCCAAAATTTTACAATTTGAATTGTAATTTTGCTTTTTTATTTTTAATATTTGACTTTACTCTGTGTCTCAGTGTCTCTGTGGTTTGATTGAAAGAATTACGTTAAGGAGAAAAGATGGCTGGAGCTGTAAAGAAGGTTGTCCTTGCCTATTCAGGCGGACTTGATACGTCTGTGATTATAAGATGGCTGATTGAAAAATACGGGTGTGAGGTGATAGCGTTTATTGCTGATCTCGGACAGTCTGAAGATATTGAGGCGATAAGGCAGAAGGCGCTGAATACAGGGGCAAGCAAGGCTGTAGTGGAGGATGTCAGGGAAGAGTTTGTCAGGGATTATGTATTTCCTGCCATCAAAGCCAATGCAGTATATGAAGGCGTATACCTGATGGGTACATCTCTTGCGAGGCCGCTTATTGCAAAGAAGCAGATAGAGGTTGCAAGAAAAGAGGGCGCTGATGCAGTGGCTCATGGCGCCACTGGAAAGGGAAATGATCAGGTCAGGTTTGAACTTACCTACTTAGCCCTTGAACCGTCAATAAAGGTGATTGCCCCGTGGAGGGGATGGGAATTCAGTTCAAGGACTGAACTTATAGAGTACGCAAAAAAGCATGGGATTCCGGTTCCTGTAACAAAGGCAAAACCTTATAGCTGTGATGCAAATCTTTTTCACATCAGTTATGAAGGGGGAATTCTCGAAGACCCGTGGGCAGCATATCCTGATGATATGTTTACACTCACTGTTTCACCTGAGGCTGCGCCTGATGCGCCGCAATATTTGGAAGTAGACTTTGAGAAGGGCATTCCGGTTGGGATTGATGGAAAAAGATTATCTCCGGCAGCGCTTTTATCTGAGTTGAACAGAATTGGCGGCGCTAATGGTATAGGCAGGGTTGATGCAGTGGAGAACAGGTATGTCGGCATTAAATCAAGGGGTGTGTACGAGACACCCGGCGGGACCATACTTCATGCGGCCCACAGGGCAGTTGAATCAATTACAATGGACAGAGAGGTTATGCACCTCAGAGACTCACTTATACCCAAATATGCAGAGCTTGTTTATTACGGCTACTGGTTTTCTCCTGAGATGAGGATGCTCTCTGCTGCAATAGATTCATCACAGGAAAATGTGACAGGTACTGCACGTCTCAAATTGTATAAGGGAAACTGTATTGTAATTGGCCGCAAGTCTGATGTGTCATTGTATAACCCGGCGATTGCTACATTTGAAAAGGGTGAGTTATTTAATCAGCAGGATGCTGAAGGGTTTATAAAGATAAATGCGATGAGACTTAAGATGCAAGCCAGTAATGGGTAATGTGATATGGGTAATGAGTAATGGGTAAGGCGAAGAAGATGTGGGGGGGGAGGTTTTCTGGCTCCACAGATAAGATAGTAGAGGAATTTACAGAATCAATATCGTTTGATAAGCGTCTGTATAAATATGATATTGAAGGCAGTATTGCACATGCAAGAATGCTTCAGAAGATAGGCGTACTTAAGAAGACGGAGCTGTCTGCAATAATTAAGGGACTGGGGGAGATAAAAAAGGATATAGAGAATAATAAGTTTGTCTTTTCTGTTGATCTGGAAGACATACACATGAATATAGAGAAGAGGCTTATTGATAAAACAGGTGCCGCAGGAGAGAAACTTCATACCGCAAGGAGCAGGAATGATCAGGTAGCCCTTGATCTCAGGCTCTATCTCCGTGATATAATAAAAGAAACTGCCGGTTATATTTCAGAGGTTCAGAAGGCAATTGCCGGCAGTGCCCGCAGAAATATTGATGCGATAATGCCGGGATACACCCATCTTCAGCCTGCTCAGCCTGTCCTGTTTTCTCACCATATACTTGCTTACTATGAGATGCTTGATCGTGACAGGGAGAGGTTTCTTGACTCTCTCAAGAGGGTAAATATCATGCCCCTCGGTTCAGGCGCCATTGCAGGGACATCATTTCCGCTCGACAGGGAATATGTTGCAGAACTGCTTGGTTTTGACAGGGTAACTAAGAACAGTATGGATGCAGTAAGTGACAGGGATTTTGTTCTTGAGTTCCTTTCTGACAGTGCGGTACTATGTATGCATCTGTCAAGGCTCAGTGAGGACCTTATCCTCTGGTCTACACAGGAGTTCAGCTTTATTGAACTTCCGGATGCATTCTGCA
>JAHFER010000224.1 GCA_023248365.1 Nitrospirota bacterium | reverse complement strand
CCTTGTGTGTCGGGCCGCCACCGCGCCCCACTGTTCCTCCACGGCCGTGAAATAATCTCAGGTGAATACCATGTTGCTGTGCCACATCCCACAATTTATGCTGAACCTTATACAGCTCCCAGCTTGATGTAATAATTCCGCCATCCTTACTGCTGTCTGAATAACCAAGCATAATCTCCTGAATACTATTACGGTGAGCAAGATATTTTTTGTACACTGGAAGGGAAAACAGCCCGTCCATTATTTCATACGAGTGTTGCAGATCATCTATGGTTTCAAAGAGTGGGACGATATCAATGCCTTTGGCAGTTTGATCTCTCACTAACACACCTTCACTAACACTTCTGTACAGCCCGGCCTCTTTTGCAAGAAGGAGCACTGAGAGGATATCGCTTATCCTGTGAGTCATGCTGATTATATAGCTTCCCACTGCCTCAGGGCAGATGTTTTCCCGTGCCCATCTTATTACTCTGAAAGTCTCAAGGGTATTTCTGGATTCTGCTGATAGCTCCATGTCATCGAATATAAGTGGCCTGGGATTTTGTATCTCCTCTGTCAGTATGAGGATCTTTTCTTCTTCGGGGAAATTTCCGAAATCAGGATATAACGCCAATCTTTCAAATATCTCACATAAGGTTCTTAGGTGTTTGGAAGACTCTTCCCTTATATCCAGCCTCGCGAGATGGAAACCAAATACCTCGACCTTTTTAATCATGCCTTCTATATCTATCTCCGCAGTCCAGAATCCTTTATTCGAGATGAGGCTGTTATGAATGATATGTAAGTCATTGAGGAGTTCTGAGGGATTGTGATAGACCTTCTTTGCATCAAATGAACTGCCAAAGGAATCAGATGACGTGGAATTTAATTCATTGGCCCTGTTGGTCTCCTCAAGGCGTACCTTTATAAAAGAGAGCTTCTGCCTGTATGGTTCATAAAGATTCCTGTTAAAGATCTTCTGGTTGACATCAGGCATATTCCTGGCATCATTTTCAAGTGAGGCTAATAGTTCTTCTGACACTCCGGCCTTGGTGGTTGACTGGCTGAGATTTTCAATAAGCTTCTGAATGGATTGAATGTATAAAGAGAGTATGCAGTTTTTCTGAGTTGTGAGTGTCCACTTTGTGAGCTCAGGGGTTACGTTAGGGTTGCCGTCTCTGTCACCGCCTATCCATGAACCAAATCTCAGGAACGCAGGGATCATCAGAACCTGAGCATCTATATCAGGATAAAACTTTCTTAAATGACTTTTCATGGAACGATAGATTTTAGGTACAACATCGTAGAAGGTCTCACGGAAATAGTAGAGGCCGTTTGATACCTCTTCCTCAACCGTAGGCCTTTCAAGGAATAAGTCACCTGTCTGCCACAGCTTTGCTATCTCATTTATTATGTCCTCACGAAGCAGCGCCTTTTCTTCAGGTGTCCATATGGGGTTTTCTTTTTTGAAGATAGTGAGGTAAATCTTCCTGTATTTCTTTAGGATGGTAAGACGCTTTGCCTCGGTGGGATGGGCAGTCATTACAGGCTCAATGGAAAGATCAGCTATAAGATCGAGCAGCGCCTTACTGTCTATTCCATTATCTTTCAGCTTTATCAGGCATTCATCAAAGGAACCCTTTACTATCCCATCGAGCCGTTGAATATCCCTGCGTTCCTGCATACTGAAGTTTTCTTCTGCTGTATTCAGAAGGTAGAAATAAAGTGCAAATGCCTGAATGAGCTTTGATGAAAGGGATATGTCAAGCTGTCCTGCCTCCCTCAGAAGAAATGCCTCAATGGAAGGGTCATACTGATCTTTTATCTTCTTGCAGTCCGTCCTGAACTCTTCAACTAATTTGAGAAGCGCATCCCCTTCCTGATAACGGATAACCTCATCCATGGCATCTTCAAGATACTGTATATCCGCCTGTAAGCGGCTGTCGTTAAAAGGGGTCTTCATAATGATTGTGACTATAACAAAATTCTTATCATTATGAAAGAGGTTCTAACCAACACCGGTGCAATTGCCTATAATCCTAAACTTTGCTACTATATTACAATATGACTTCTCCAAATAAAACTGACAAAATCAGTATCGAGGCATTAGGTCTTGAGATATTGAGTGAGATAAGCAGGATAGCCCATTCTACACTTGATCTTAAAGAGCGGCTTAACATTATAGTGAACAAGACTTCGGAAAAGATGGGCACAGACTGCTGTTACATCTCACTTTTGGATAAGGAGCAGAAACACCTTATACTGAAGGCTGCAAGGGGGCTTAATGCCAGCTCTGTTGATAGGGTTCTGCTTCACATAGGTGAGGGAATTAATGGATGGGTTGCAAGGGAGCAGGTGCCTGTTGCACTGAGGGAGGCAGATCTCGACCCTCGTTATAAACATGTCCCGGAAACAGGGGAAGATAAGTTCAAATCGTTCCTTGCCGTGCCGGTCATTATTCAGGAAACTTGTATTGGCGTACTTACTGTACAGACAATCGAACCCAAAGATTACAGTGAAGATGATATAACACTCCTTTCAACTATAGCGCGTGAGGTTGGCGGAATTATCAGGAATGCCCAGTTATATGAGGGGATTAACCGCCGACTGCTTGAACTGACAACATTGTATGAAGTTGGACAGGCGCTTACATCTACCCTTGATCTTGAGACGCTCCTTAATTTGATAATAAAGAATAGCGTAAGTGTAACAAAGGCAAAGGGGGGAGTATTAAGATTAATTGACCAGGAGGCCAATAAACTTTTAGTTAAAGCCCATTGCATGCCTGAAGAGGACTCTATGAAACTTACTGACCTCAGTATAAGTGAGGGAATAGCAGGAAGTATTATCGAAACCGGCAACCCTTTGTTAATTTCATACATGGGCTCCGACCCGGATGTTAAAGACATCAGCAGAATAGCAATGAATTGTGTAATGGGGGTTCCACTTAGGGTAAAGGATAATATTATAGGGACCATAACACTATATGACAAGCTTGGAGAGGCAGGAGAAGAGATCGCCACCTTTACAAATGAAGATCTTCAGTTGTTATCAACCCTTGCAAGCCAGGCCTCTATGGCCATTGAGAATGCAAAGCTCTATCAGCAGACATTAAAGAGTGCAAGGGAAATGGAGACATTGTTCTCCTTATCCAAAGGGTTAACCTCAATACTGGACCTCCACTTTGTCCTGGATTCTATTCTCAGAATGACTTGTGATCTGTTAGGCGGCAGTTTTGGTATCCTTACTTTATTCGATGAAAAGTCCCGGGAGCTTGTCACAAAATCTGTACATGGCGCTAATAGTGCTTTAACAGTTAATCTCAGGTTTAAGCTGGGAGAAGGTACTACCGGGTGGATAGGTGAACATAAGGAAAGTATTATGCTCGATACTATGGATGAAAGTGATAAAAAGACGGCTATAATTCCTATAAAAAACCTGATTGGTGCACCTTTGATTGTAAAAGACCGTCTTATAGGAACTATTGAAATAGCAAATAAGGTTTCTGCACCTAAGTTTTACTCTTCTGACATGATGTTTCTGTCTACGTTTGCAGGGCAGGCCTCCATTGCAATTGAGAATGCTGATCTCTATGAAAGGGCCACACTGCTTGCTAATGAGAACATCAAAAGGGCGACTGAATTATCAATCCTCCATGAAATAAGCGGAACACTTGCAACTACATTAGATATGGACAGATTGCTTCACATTATCCTGACAGGTGTGACAATAGGCGGGGGATTAGGATTTAACCGGGCAATCCTGTTTTTGTTAAATGAAAAGGGAGATGTGCTAAAGGGTGTTCTTGGGGTTGGTCCTG
>JAHFER010000223.1 GCA_023248365.1 Nitrospirota bacterium | reverse complement strand
CAGAGATCCGTAAAAAGGCAATTGAAAATCTAAATCCGCTTTGCACCCTTCGCTATTCTGCCACCCACACAAACCTTTACAATCTGGTATATTCCCTCAATCCGGTAAAGGCGTATGATTTAGGCCTGGTTAAGCAGATTGAGGTTGATTCAGTAGTAAGTGAGAATGCAATGAATGAGGCATTTATTCAGGTAGAAAGTATAAGTGCAACAAAAACCAAAATTACAGCTAAAATCAAAATTGATCGCAACACAGATAAGGGAGTGGTAAAAAAATCAGTCACTGTCAAGGCCGGTGATGATATTTACAAACTCAGCAACCAGAGAGAGATATACAAAGATGGCTTTATCATTGATGAAATTGATGCAGGTAACGGCACGGTCACACTCACCAACGGCTTGATGCTTGCAACCGGCGAAACACAGGGCGGAATGAATGACGAGGTTATGAAGTTTATGATTCAAAAAACTGTTGAAGAACACCTCAAAAAGGAAAGGGTTTACAAGAGCAAAGGGATTAAAGTGCTTTCACTGTTTTTCATTGACAGGGTGAAGAACTACCGTGCGTATGATAGCAGCGGAATTCCCGTGAAAGGGAAGTTTGCCGAATGGTTTGAAGAAATCTATCAGCAAGAGATTGCCAAACCAGCTTTTAATGGTTTGCTGCCCTATGCCGTTTATGAAGTACACAATGGTTATTTCTCACAGGACAACAAAGGCAGAGTAAAAGACACAGGCGGCGAAACCCAGGCAGATGATGATACATACAAACTGATCATGCAGGATAAAGAGAAACTGCTTGACCATGATATTCCGCTCCGCTTTATATTCAGCCACTCTGCATTGCGGGAGGGCTGGGACAACCCGAATGTATTTCAGATATGCACTTTGAACGAAACCAAATCAGAAATCAAAAAGAGGCAGGAAATAGGCAGGGGCCTGCGCTTGCCGGTAAATCAAAATGGTCAGCGGATATTTGATCGTAACATCAATAAACTAACAGTCGTTGCTAATGAATCTTATGAAGACTTTGCCAAGGCACTCCAGCAGGAAATCGAGCAGGATTGCGGAGTAGATTTTACGGGAAGATTAAAGAACAGAGGTGACAGGCAAAAAGTCAATTTGCGTAAAGGATTTGGGGCAGACCCAAAATTCTTACAGATGTGGGATAAGATAAAATTCCATACCCGATACAGTGTTGCATACAAAACAGATGAACTGATTACCCTGGCTGCAAAGGCAGTAAAGAATATGCCGGAAACCAAAAAACCAACAATTAAATCAACTAAGAAAAGGGTTTTGATAACTGATAAAGGCGTTGAAGGGGAATTAGTGAGTGACCGTGTTAGCGACAGCTACGGGATCGCATTTGAGATACCTGATATGCTGGCCTATATTCAGGCAAAGACTGAATTAACCAGGAGCACAATTTTAGAAATACTCAAAAGGGCAGGAAAATTAAATGAGCTGTTGCTCAACCCACAACTCTTTATGGATAATACAGTGGGTACAATTAAATCAGTGTTGCATGAATTGATGATTGAGGGGATAAAGTATGAGAAGATTGGCAACAAGATTTATGAGATGACATTGTTTGAGGACAATGAATTGGAAATATACCTTGACCGGTTCACCTTTACAGTAACCAACCCTGACAAGACCATTTATGATAACTACATCCCTCTTGAATCATCTGTAGAAAATCAGTTTGCCAGAGATTGTGAGAGCCACGAGGATATTAAGTTCTTTTTCAAACTACCTTTTTGGTTTAAGATCAATACACCCATTGGCGCCTATAACCCTGACTGGGCAATAGTTTTTTGGGGAGAGAAAAAAATCTACTTTGTGGCTGAGACAAAAAGCAAAGGGCAGGAATTAAGAGACAGTGAATCAATAAAGATTGCCTGCGGCAGGGCACACTTTAAACAGTTTGAGGATGTAATGTTTAAAGGACCCATTTCATCGGTTTCTGAATTGATCGGGTTATAATTCCATATGATTCAAAGTGTTATCTCCCTTCTTTTTCCGGGTTGACATGGCATTGTATCCGGAATATAGTGCAGACAGATTACTGATAACACGAAGATAAACCATTAATCCTATGCTTGATGAATTAGCAGTACTAAAATTGGTTATAAAAAGATTGGAATCAGCGGGGATTAGCTATATGATTACTGGATCTGTAGCAACCAATTTCTACACCACACCACGGATGACAAGGGATATTGATATCGTCATTAATGTTAATGAAGATGATACAGGAAAAATATATTCTCTTTTTTCAGAAGACTTCTATATAGACAGGGATATGATAAAAGACGCTATTCACAGAAAGCAAATGTTCAACATTATTCATAATGAAAGTGTTATAAAAGTGGACTTTGTAGTAAAGAAGGATACAGAGTATCGCAAGATCGAGTTTGAACGAAAGCGCACCATAGATTTTGATGGTTCAATGATTTATATTACTTCACCGGAAGACCTTATACTTTCTAAACTTTACTGGGCAAAAGACTCTTTATCAGAGCTGCAATTTGGGGATATCAAAAATATTCTAACCACTCTGCCTGACCTTGACACGGACTATCTTAGAGAGTGGGTAGTAAAGCTCGGGCTTAAAGAAGTTTTTAAGAGAGTAGTAAACAAATGAATGATACTAATCCTGAAATAAAGAAACATTTCATAGAAATGATTATGAAAAAAAGTGGAGAGCAAAGATTGAAGATGGGTTTTTCAATGTTTAATATGGCCCGCCAACAGGTGATATCCTCCATAAAAAGGGATAAGCCTGACGCTAATATTCAGGAGATAAGGAAAGGAATATTCCTTCGTTTCTATGGACAGGATTTTTCTTCCGAAGAACTTGCTAAAATCCTTATGAGATTATTCCCGTGAAAATGTAGTTTTCTTTACCCTTGAAGTATGCCCCCCTTGTTAACACCTTCTTGCTAATCCCTTAATTTCTTGACTCTATCTGCTTATATATGTTAGTTTTTATAACTTATCATGTACTACCCGAACTTTGAAGAATTCTGTAAGAAGGCGGAACAGGGGAACCTTATTCCTGTTTATAAAGAGATCTTTGCTGACCTTGAAACACCTCTTTCTGCCTTTATGAAAATAGATAACGGTGATTTCTCTTTTCTCCTTGAGAGTGTTGAAGGTGGGGAGAAATGGGCCCGCTACAGTATCCTCGGCAGTAACCCGCGTGTAATTATCAGGGCAGATAAAAGGGGGGTTACAGTTGTCAGGGACGGTGTTGTAACAACCAAATCTTACAAAAATCCCCTCCAGGCTGTTGAAGAGGAGATGAAGCGGTATAAACCCGTGCTTGATGAGAACATACCAAGATTCTTTGGCGGGGCTGTCGGTTATCTGAACTATGACATGGTCAGATACTTTGAAGACATTAACATTGAGAAAAGGGGTGAGTTCGCACAACTGCCTGATCTCTATTTTGTTATTACTGATACCATACTGATATTTGATAATGTCCTGCATACCATAAAAGTCGTCTACAATGCATTTATAACAGATGATGATCTGAAAGGCTCTTATGAAAAGGCTGTTCAGAAGATTGACAGTATAGTTGATAACCTCTGGGGGCCGTTAAAGCGTGACCAGCTTAAAACAGGCAATAAAGACAGGGAGCTTAAATGGACCTCAAACGTAACCAAAGAAGAATTTATTGATAAGGTGGCTCGTGCAAAAGAATATATTGCCGCAGGTGATATATTCCAGGTGCAGGTTTCTCAGCGGTTAAGCATTGAAACAGAGACTAATCCATTTGATATATACAGGGCGTT
>JAHFER010000222.1 GCA_023248365.1 Nitrospirota bacterium | reverse complement strand
GGGAACTGGCAGGTATTTTCCCGTTATTTCTTCTGTGTCTTCTTCAGTTTCAGTAATCTGGAAAACTGATTCCTTAACCTCTGTCTCATCTAACCTTTCTTTTGCTTCAACATTGAAAGGGTCCTCTTTCAGGACTTTAAGATAATACTCTCTTGCATCCTCTACTTTGCCCAGTTCCTCAAAATGTCTGGCAAGAAATAACCCCTTGCCTATAACATCTTCCTTCCTGTTGCTTAGAAGATATATGTCAAACAACAACTCCTGAATATTTATCATATCAGGAGAGAACTCTTCAGCCTTCTCAGCCATTAAACGTGCCTTTTCAAAATTCCTTTGATTAAGATACTCTTTCCCTACCTCAAAATATTCATTAGATGCGTTCCCAATATCACCTTTGTTAAATAATATTGCAGCAAGGGTTTCCCTGAAAGGCAAATCTCCGGGATTTAATTCAATAATCTTCAAAAGAAGTTCCTCTGCCTTATCATAGATAGCTGCACTATTATAGGAATCAACAAGTAATAAAAGAACATCCTGAGAATCAGGAGACAGGTTATATGCCCTTTTCCCATATTCAATCGCACTTTCAACCTTACCATTTTCTAAATGAAATCTTCCTGCCTCCACTATTGCACTTATATTATCAGGCTCTAAATCCAATATCAGATCATATATTTTTTCTGCATCCTCTTTACTGCCGCCTTTCAGATATTCACTGGCAATCTTGATATATTCTCCAATGGCCTCATTCTTCATCCCCTCCTTCATAAACATCTCTGCAATCTTTGTGCGAACTGAAAGATTTGAAGGGTCAAGGTCAGCGATCTTCCTGTACACTTCAAGCGCCTCTTTTATAAACCCATCCTGAGTATATAATTTTGCAGCCATCAAATAATTTTCACGAGCATTTCCTATAAGACCTCTCTCACAATCGAGGTTCCCAAGACGCAGATATATCTCTTTATTATTTGGCGTTATCTTTAAGATCTTCTTATACACAGCAATTGCTTTGAGGGCAAAACCAGAGGATTCAAATATCTCAGCAGCCTTCACATAAAATGATACAGCTTCGCCTGCAGAATTAGTTGAGGAGGGATTTTTAAGGGACAGGTCACCTATCGTGTTATAAATATTTGCATCATTAGGCGAATTTGTAAGGAGTTTTTTCCACTCCTCAATAGCCTTCTGAATCTGACCCCTGATTGTGTATTGTTGTGCATTATCTAATATCCTGCTTTTTTCAGAAGACAAATGATACCTCCAACATGTATACTTTAACCGAAAATAACACAACACCCCCTTAGTGTCAAGGTAAAGGCGATTAACCCAATATCGGCATAAATCAAACTGTAACTAATTAAAGATATGATATTTTCTACCAAAATATATTAAAATATAAACTGTGGAAAAAGACGTTGTAATAATAGGGGCCGGGGCATCCGGTTTGATGTGTGCCATTGAGGCAGGGAAACGTAACCGGTCAGTCATTGTTATTGACCATGCCAGCCGCCCCGGAGAAAAGATACGTGTCTCAGGGGGCGGACACTGCAATTTTACCAATATCAATTTAACCTCTGAAAACTATCATTCTTCCAATCCTCACTTCAGTAAATCAGCCCTTGCCCGTTTTACACCATATAATTTTATTGAGTTACTTAACAAACATGGCATTAAATATTATGAAAAAGGGAGCGGGCAGATGTTTTGCAGAAACAACTCTGCAGAGGTAATCAAGATGCTGGTCGAAGAGTGTGAAAAAACAGGTGTGCAGATACTTTTAAATCACAGTATTGAGGAGATAAAAAGAAATGGAGTACACCTTTTTATTATAAAAACAAATCATGCTGAGATAGAAACAGAATCACTTGTTATTGCAACCGGCAGTTTGTCTTATCCGGTATTGGGGGCAACAGACATTGGACACAAAATAGCAAAGCAGTTTGGCCTTAACGTTATGCCTTCAAAACCTGCCCTCGTCCCTCTTATATTTCATGCTGAAGAATTTAAAAGATTTAAGGAACTGAGCGGCATTTCAATTGATTCAATAGTAAGCTGTAATAACAGGCAGTTTCGTGGAAACATACTTTTCACTCACCGCGGACTGAGCGGCCCTGCAATCCTTCATATTTCTCTATACTGGAATACCGGCGATAACCTTACAATAAATTTATTGCCGGAGATGGACATCTATAAAATATTCATGTTAAAAAGACAGAGCAAAATGAAAGTGAACAATCTCTTATCGCAATACCTCCCTGACCGCTTCAGCAATACTTTCTGTGAAACTTATACAGAATCAAAAATGCTTAACCAGTATTCAGATAAAGAGCTAAGAAATATTGCACACCAGATTCATAACTGGACAATTACACCTTCAGGAACCGAAGGATTTAAGAAGGCCGAAGTAACACTCGGAGGTGTTGATACAAAAGAACTGTCTTCCAGGACTATGGAGGCAAATAAAGTACCTGGTCTTTATTTCATAGGTGAGGTCGTTGATGTAACAGGACAATTAGGCGGTTATAATCTTCACTGGGCCTGGGCATCAGGCTATACAGCGGGGCAGTATGTATAAATCGCATAGAACAATAATTCTTGCCTCAACATCTCCAAGGAGAAAAGAGATACTCAAAAAAACCGGCCTGAAATTCAAAGTTGTTGCAACTGATTATGTGGAAGATTTAACACTGGATCTGCCGCCCCATAAACTCGCAAAGTTCCTATCACAAGAAAAGGCAAAGGCTGTTGCAAAAAGATATACAGATGCACTGATAATTGCCGCGGATACATTTATAGTTTTTCAGGACAGGATATTCGGGAAACCCAATACAGACAAAGAGGCAATGAGAATGCTTAAGGCGCTTAATGGTAACTCCCATTCTGTGATTACAGGATTCACAATCATTGATACCGGATGCAACAAAGAACTGTCTGAGGCGGTTGAAACAAAGGTTTATTTCAGGAAGCTGACTATGGATGAGATTGGGGCCTACGTTAAAAGCGGGGAACCGCTTGATAAGGCCGGGGCATACGCAATACAGGGATTGGGTGCAGTCATTGTAAGGAAAATCGAAGGGGATTACTTTAATGTAATGGGGCTTCCAATATGTGAGTTGATTCAGGGTTTAAAGAAGTTTGGGGTAACAGTCCCTTTGAGGTAAAAGATATTGACTTAAAAGTTAATACAAAATAACATTATAAAATTTGTGAGTTCTAATATATGGGAATGATGTGGTACCGATTACCCGGGACGTGACACAGATAGAAATACTCTGAGTGCTCTGTGGCTTAAGTTTAACAATATGAGGCTCTTGCAAAAGTCCTAATTTGTCACCCTGAGCTTGTCGAAGGGTGATATAAGCGCTTGATTTATCGTCATGGTTCGACAAGCTCACCATGACAGAAAAGCTTTTTTCAGACTTTTGCAAGAGCCTCAATATGAAGTTTATAAAAAGGAGACACGGCATGAAATATTTTCGTTTGGTAATGATACTGTTTTTCTTTGGAATCATGACTCAATGTGTATTTGCAGAGACCCAAAGTGTAAGTGACACTGCTGAACTATCTTTTGTAGATACAGGCGGTAACACTAAAGTTACGAGTCTGGTAGTCAATAATTTACTGAAATACAAATTATCAGATCATATCCTGGCAGGATGGAAAATCAATGCGCTCTATGGAAAAAATGACAATATCAAATCCGCAGAACGGTATTTCACTGAACTTCGAGGGGACTACCTTATAACAGAGCGGATGTATTCCATGGGCCTGGGTTCATGGGTACGTGATACATTCAGCGGGATTGATTC
>JAHFER010000221.1 GCA_023248365.1 Nitrospirota bacterium | reverse complement strand
TCAGGGCTGCCCTCCTACACCAAAGGCTATAATTACAGGACTCCTATCCCTGCTCGGCAGACCGGTTAACAAGAACAGATAATCATATTTGTTTGTCAGCCTAAGATCCCAACCTGAAAAGCACTCCATAAGTCCCCGGGATTCAAAACAAGGTTTAATTATATCCCTCATAAATAGTTGCATAATATATTTAAATGCGACATTAAGCTCCTGATTTTTTTATAATAAGTCCGTTACGGTAAATTTGACCTTAGTGCAGGGGAGGATTGATGTATCTTTATTTGCCGGTTGCCCTAACAAGCATTAATATCCTGATACCAGTAGGCCTTGGCCTTGCTGTCGGCCTGCTCTCAGGTCTTTTTGGGGTTGGCGGAGGATTTCTGATGACCCCTCTCTTGATCATGCTCGGCATACAATCAACGGTCGCTGCTGCAACTGATTCGAACCAGATTGTGGCTGCATCCACCTCTGGGACTTATGCTCACTGGAAGGTAGGGAATGTGGACTTTAAGATGGGGATTTATCTTCTTGTAGGAGGCTTTCTCGGGGGGCTCATCAGCGTTGAGGTTATAAAGATCCTGAGGGCAACTGGCAACGCTGATTTTGTGATCAAGATGACCTATGTGTTAATGCTCGGAATAGTAGGAACATACATGTTTATTGAAAGTCTGTCGAGCATGAGGAACAATAAAGCGGAGGATACCCCTAAAAATGAAAAAGTCTCGAAGATGTCGAGTTTCCTTATGTCCCTTCCCTTACAGACGACTTTCGAAAAATCCGGAGTCACACATTCCGTCCTTGTTCCGGTGTGCCTCGGGGGATTTGTCGGCATACTTGCTGCAATAATGGGCGTTGGCGGCGGATTCCTGATGGTCCCTGTGATGGTTTATATTCTGAGAATGCCGATGCACGTCGTGGTAGGGACAAGCCTTTTCCAGATACTCTTTACATGCATAGAGGTCACATTCCTTCAGGCATACACTAACCACAATGTTGATTTTATTCTCGCTGTCTTGCTGCTTATAGGCTCAACCATAGGAGCGCAGGTCGGCACAACCCTCGGAAGGAAATTAAAGGCTGAACAGCTAAGGATACTCCTTGCTGTAATAGTGCTTGCTGTGACTGTCAAGATTATATTAGAACTCACCTTGACGCCGTCATTGCTCCTTTCGCAGGCAGGAGGGCACTGATGAATAATTTCAAATTTCAAATTTCAAATTTCAAAATCAGGGTATTCCTTATTTTTGGATTTTTAATTCTACATTTTTTATTTTCAAACAGTGCGTATGCGGAACTTACGATAAAGGCAAACCACGACCACATAAAAATAGATTTTTTTTACAATGGCAGCACAGTGAGCGTTGGAGGACTTTCAGACCCTGGCGTTGATCTTGTTGTGAAGATAGCATCTCCTGACGGACACCAGACACTGAGAAAGAAGGGTAAACTCGGCAGCCTGCTATGGATGAATGTCGGGAGCCTTAACTTCGAGCGTGTGCCAAACCTCTATTTCCTTCACAGCACAAAGAGATTGGATGATATATTGAACCGTGAGGAGATGGATAAGTATGTGATCGGCTATTCCTCCCTTGAGAGGCATATTGAGATATCCCATCTTTCGGATGTAAATGAAAAAGACCGGTGGTTCAATGAATTTATAAAATTCAAGGAATCTTTAAGACTTTATTCAAGATCTTCAGGTAAAATCTCTTTGTCAGAGAATAATGGAAAGATGGATTATCATATCTTATTGGATTGGCCATACCAGGCACCGCCTGGGAGCTACACTGTTACAGTCTACGGCATAAAGAATAAAAAAATTATTGAAAACGCAGAGGCAGAAGTGCTCGTGGAACAGGTTGGCATTGTTAAAGCGCTTACAAATATGGCAAAAAACAATGGCGCCGTGTACGGAGTCTTATCCATAGTCATAGCTCTTGGCGCTGGTTTTGGGGTCGGTATGATATTCAGAAAGGGCGGAGATTCACATTAAGATGACTGCTGAAGCAGCTGAATATAAAACAATCCTCGTTGCCTTTGATAACTCTGATTTCAGCAGGGCAGCCCTCATAGAAGCCGCAAATTGGGTAAAAAGGCACGGCGGCAAGGTTGTCATGGTCCATGCTGCCTATTTTGATGAAGAGAACTTCGCGAATGTTAAGGAACAAATCGAAAAACATCTCGAAATAGGCAGAAGGATGTGCTACCAGACACGAGAGAACTTCTCATTGGAATTCGGGATTGAAATTCAATCCCTTGTGTGCGAGGGAGAACCGCCAGCGGTCATAGTCGAGACCGCCAAGAGCGAGAATGCAGATCTTATTGTAATGTGAACTTACGGCAGAAGAGGGCTGAAGAGGCTGATTGTGGGCAGTGTCACATCACATGTTATAGCAGATTCGCCCTGTGACGTGCTGATTGTAAAGAAGCCGTGCACAGAGTGCACCGGTGCATACAGATCGATTCTTATCCCTTATGACGGTTCTGAATTCAGCAGGAAGGCGCTCGGCCGGGCCTGTCAGATATCAAAGACTGACAATGCTGATATAACTGCCCTTTACGTGATCCCCCGTTATGAAGAGATGATGGATTTCTTCAAGACAAGCTCAATAAAAAAGAGCCTTCAGGAAGAGGCAGAGAAGATCATAAATACTGCAAAGGGCTTGGCAATTGGACAAGGCTTAACCATAAAAACGGCAATAGTGGAAGGGCATACTGCCGACAGAATTATAGAGACTTCTGAGAGGCTCAAGAATGACCTCATAGTTATCGGCACTTACGGATGGAGAGGCGTGAATAAGGCTATTATGGGCAGCACAACCGAGAGGGTGATAATCAATGCCTTATGCCCGATTCTTGTTGTTCGTTGAGTTAATCAGTTTTGGTCTGTCATAATAATATAGTGTTAGAAAAAAAATTTGATAGACTTGTCAAAAGGGCCATCCTGAGCCGGGATAACTTAAGGGCAATAGCAAGCAGATCAGAAGCCTCACGCTGTAATATTGAAGATTTGTTAATAATCGAGGGTATTCCTAAACATGAGGTATTATTCTGTCTTTCTGAATACTATGGATACCCCTTTATAGAATATTCTGAAGATGTATTGATTTCTCAAAACATCCTGAGAAGACTCAACCTTGAGCAACTGAAACAATCCCTCTGGATTCCCGTCTCCGTCACCAAGGATAGAGCAGAGGTAATAACCCATAAACCCGATGACCCTGCCATTGTTGATGAAATAAAAACGACGCTCAAGGTTGAGAGTATTGATTTTCTGGTCGCCATGCCTTCTGACATAATCAGGATTATTGAGAATAATCAGGATCTAAACCCGAACTTCCCCCCTTCAGCAGGCAGAACGCCGTTAGCAAAGGTTAGGACATTCCTTGCTGAGAGGCGGTCATTGCTTTCATGTTACAGGACATCTTTCGCAAAAGGGAGGACCGGCCTTGCCTTTCTACGCACAGGCATATCCTTTATAACAATTGCGCTCCTGTTTTTAAGGGTTTTTAATGCGGGTTATCTTATCATCCCTGAGGCAGCGCTTTTCATAACAGGCATTGTAATGATACTGGACGGGCTCATATGGTATATACCATCCCGAAAGGTTGCAAAGAGGGCACTTGACTGTTCATCAACAGAATCTACAGGAGGCACAACAGTGCTTGAAGTTCACAGCACCGGCAGCAGTCCTTTTTTTTCGCGTTCCCGCCGGGCTGAGGATGCAGAGAAACTAAGGGATGGCTGGGAGAATCTCTCGCCGGTAATGAGGAGAAGGTTTCTTGCGAGTGACAGGACAGACTTTGCCGAGGAAAGGACA
>JAHFER010000220.1 GCA_023248365.1 Nitrospirota bacterium | reverse complement strand
TTGCGGCGGGTATTTCCTAAGATTTCACCTTCCATAATTTGTTGGTGTATTCTTTCAATTTGTGTTGTTCCACTTTCCTTTGCTTCTTATCAACGGAATTTTATATGGAAGGATGAAATAACCCTATGGGCGGATGTAGTCCGAAAAAGTCCGCTTAAGGCAAGGGGGCATAACAACCTTGGATTTGCTTACTTTAAAATTGGTCAAATAGATGAGGCAATAGCGAGATATAAGACTGCCATCAGTCTTGATTCCGGCAGGGTCAGCCCTGATATTATAAAAGCACTTAATAACCTGGGTATCGCATATGTTCAACAGAATAATATAAAAGAAGCAATAATGGAATATAATACCGCTATTATGCTTAAGCCTGATGATGCCTCGGCATATAGTAATCTTGGATACGCATATTTGAAACAGGATAGAATAGATGAAGCAATAATGGAATATAATACCGCTATAAAACTTAAACCCGGTGATGCCGGAATACATAATGATCTTGGACTTGCCTATAAGAAAAAAGGACGAATAGATGAGTCAATCGAAGAATTCAAAAATTCTTTAAGGCTGAACTCTGGATTTGCAGAGGCCCACAATAATCTTGGGATATCATATGCTGAACATGGCTGGATGGACGAGGCCATAGAGGAGTTCAGTACGGCCTTGAGGTTGAAACCCGATTATGTAAATGCATTTAATAATCTCAATATTGCTTACAGGAAAAATGAATTAAAGGAAAGAAAACCATAAGCAATTAAGGGTAATATTGCAATGGCTTTACCCGGGGGATTCATCTTGTTAAAAAATCTTAAAAAGGTGTATGGAAGGAAATAAAAAAATAAAGTTATGTATCTGTTACTTCGGCACCTACTCTATGGAAGAGGGGTATCCGAGAAACAGGGTTATTATTGAGGGGCTGCGCAGAAACGGTGTGGATGTTATAGAATGTCATGAGGATTTTTGGAAGGATACTTCTCAGAAACTCGAGGGGGTAAAGGGTGGCAGCGGTCTGGTGAAAACTATGTTCCGGCTGTTACTCGCCTATTCGAAACTCATAAGTAAATTCAGACGTATTGGTTATTACGATGCAATCATTGTTGGTTATGCAGGCCACATAGATATATTCCTCGCAAAGTTCTTAAATCTCCTCAGAAGAAAACCCATCATTTTTGACGCCTTCCTTTCACTATACGATACAGCAGTGATGGACAGACGCATTGTGCATCCCGGTTCAATTAAGGCAAAGTTACTGCGGCTTCTTGATACATGGTCCTGCAGGCTGGCGGATGTTGTTTTGTTGGATACTCAGGCAAATGTCGATTTTTTTGTAAGTGAGTTTGGATTACCGCCAGAGAAGTTTTTTTCTGTGCCGGTAGGCTCAGCATTATTATCTGGGGACACCATACTTAATGCAGAAAGAATTAAGTATGGTGTCCCCAGAATAGAAGTCCTCTACTTCGGCTCCTACATCCCGCTTCACGGAGTAGATGTTATAATACAGGCGGCAAAGATACTCCAGGTGGAGAAAGACATAGTTTTTACTCTGATCGGCAAAGGCCAGTTACTTCCGGCTATGAAAAAACTTGTATCTGAACTTGGATTAAAGAACGTAAATTTCATAGACAGGTTTGTTGAAGAAAAGGAATTAGTAAAATATATACAGCACGCTGATATTTGCCTGGGGATTTTCGGTCAGACTGAAAAGGCATTAAGGGTTATACCATGCAAGGTTTATAACTGCCTCCAAATGGGTAAACCCCTCATTACCGGAGATACAGTTGCTACCGATGGGATTTTGAAACATAAGGAGAATGCCTTTTTGTGCAGGCCGGGTGATGCACAAGGTCTGGCAAAGGGGATATTGCAACTTAAAAATGATGAAAAACTCAGAGAAGAGATTGCAGGCAGAGGGCATAAATATTTTTTAGATAACTTTTCTATCGAAGCTATTGGAAAGAAGGTACGGGAAGTGGTAGAGGGTTTATAAAAGGCATGAAGTCCTCATCTAAATTTCAATGGGGGAGCTGGCAGATAGGCGGTCCAAGACATTACTATCGTGAGAACATTATCATGAAGACAATAAAAAAAGTTCTTCCATCCGGTAAGGTTTTGGATGTAGGATGCGGTACCGGGAGCCTTATGTTACAGCTTACACATTCAGGTTATTCAGTCTCTGGAACTGATTTATCTGAAGAGTGTATAAGGCTGACAAAAAATCGTATGAAGACATTGGCTCCGGATGTTAAACCAGTAATTAAAAGGTGTAATGCAGAGGCGATTGATTTTCCTGATGGACACTTTGATGGTTTGATTGCAGCAGAGATTTTAGAACATGTTGAGGATGACAGTAAGGCTGTAAAGGAGTTCCATCGTTTGCTAAAACCCGGGGGTATTGCTCTCATTACTGTTCCTGCCAATCAGAAACTATGGGATATATCAGATGAGATGGCTGGTCATAAAAGACGTTACTCAAGAGATGATCTTATGAGGCTTTTTAATTCCCGGTCATTCAGTATAGAAAAGGTTGTGTTTATAGGATTCCCAGTCATGAGGCTCTATAATCGTTTTGTATTCTTAAAATGGACAAGGCAGGTAGAGAAGAAAAATAGTGGGAAAATATCTTCCAATGATGCGGTAACCAAAATTGGTTTGAATCGCTGGACTACATTAATACTTGGGAATTTATTCCGTCTTGATAATCTCTTTAGCTCACTCCCATGGGGCTTGGGACTACTCATTATTGCAAGGAAAAATGGGTAAATGAAATTACCTTACAAAAGAATTTTTAGCATAATAGTACTTTTAATAGTATCTTATTTTATAGGCAGAGTCTTATACCGGGAATGGGATAAAATATCCGGATATAATTGGTCACCGAATTTCTTATGGTTTCTCCCCTCTATAGTAATCTTGTTTATCACATATATCATCCTGGGCTATGGCTGGACTATGATTCTCAGGATGATAGGTGGAAGAATTGAATGGGTAAGGGGCATATCTATTTTTTTACTCTCAATATTTGGGCGGTATATGCCTGGCGGAATATGGACGATTTTAGGCAGGGTGTATCTTTGCAGACTTGAAGGAGTGCCTGATTCCAGGTCAAGTATGAGCATTTTACTGGAGCAGGCTTATCCGGTTGTATCAGCAGGCATGGTATTTACTGTGTCGTTACTATTTTGGGGTGCAAAAGCCAACTTAACAAAGATACTCCCCGTAATCTTATTGCTTCCTCTTTTCATCGCATTTCTCCATCCAAAACCATTTCTGAAGATAGCAAACCCAATCCTTTTGAGGATGGGAAAGGCGCCTTTAAATATTTCTCTTTCCTTTAGCAACATGCTCTTTCTTGCAGGATACTATTCTGTTTACTGGTTTGTTACCGGCACTGCCTTTTTCTTTTTTATTCGTTCTTTCTATCCATTGGACTTTTATTATATACCTATTTTAAGCGGTATCTATGCCATATCTTTTGTCGCCGGATATGTGACATTCCTTACACCTGCAGGGCTTGGCGTAAGAGAAGGGAGTCTCGCTATTCTGCTGAGTTTCTTTATTCCTACTCCAATAGCAATTGGCATTGCGCTCCTGTCGAGGTTGTGGCTTATCGGGGTTGAGTTAACTATCCTGTTAATATTTATGCTGAATGCTGAAACTAGGAAGATGGCGAAGACTGCACTGGGATGGTAAGTTCCATGCTAATGAGGTAAAAGGCCAGAGAAGTAAGAAGTTAGAATAGAGGAGATGAGTGAGATGAATAATCCAAAGATCAGTGTAGTGATCCCTGCGATGAATGAAGAACGCGTCATAGGGACTGTAATCAAGGGTGTAAAAGCC
>JAHFER010000219.1 GCA_023248365.1 Nitrospirota bacterium | reverse complement strand
TTTTTCGTTGTGGTCTCTCCATGCAGGGGCGGCCCTTGTGGCCACCCGTGCAACGAAAGCGAAACAGAAGGGGACAAGCACTTTCCCTACTTTGCATGGTCGCCGGGAATTGCCGGATTGTCCCGTATTTACTTACTGCATAAAAGGCAAACCGCTTTTAAGCGTCTGAATAACTTTTTCTGTGAAATCCCTGTCAAGCCATTTTGTGAGGTTCATTCGTCTGTAAATATCTATAGTCTTTGGAGTGTAATTCATCCTGTCAATCAGAACACTGTCAACATAAGGCGCTATCTTCTCCACAAGGGCATCGGGATTCATCGGCAATACAGGACCTATAAAGACATATGTATTTATTCCATTATCATGAAGCCTTTTAAGTGCGTTAATCCTTGCATTGATTGACGGGGCATTTGGTTCAAAAATCTTTCTTATTTTTTCATCATCCGTTGTGATTGTAATACCTACATCAATATTCCTGAATCTTTTTATAATATCCATGTCCCTCAAAACAAGCGGGGACTTTGTCAGTATGTCCACATCAAACTGGTGCTGTAAAAGAATCTCAAGGCACTGTCTTGTAATCCTGTACTTAGCTTCAACAGGCTGGTAGGCATCTGTTACTGAACTTAATATGACCCTCCCCTTTTCCTTCCTTTTCAATTCTCTTTGCAGAACCTCCGGAGCGTTAATCTTCACATCTGCAAAGCTCCCCCATGCCTCTGTATGACCTGTAAATCTCTTCATGAATGTTGCATAACAGTATCTGCAAGCATGATAACAACCTACATAGGGGTTAATACAGTAGTCAATTCCGGGAATACCTGAACGGGTAAGGACAGACTTAACCTTTATCTCCTGAATGATACAACTCATAAAATCCCTGACACAGATTCCGCAAATATCACAGAGACCGGTTTGTAACTGACGAGGTGTTTTGGAATTCCCAAAATGTTCAGAGCACGTTCAATCTCAGCCTTTGCCTTCTGCGGGTCTTCCCCTTCAAACTCAAGCTCTCCGCTCCATCCCAGCCCTTCAATAAATTCTGCCGCAGTTTTAAACCCGTATTCCGGTATTTCCCAAAACCGTGCCTTTTTCTTTTCAATGGTTAACCAGTGTGAAAAACCGAGGTCATGGAGTAAAGACCTGCACGTACCAATATCACCGCTGAAAAGGGGAACCTTTCCCTGCGGGTATAAGGCACGTTTAAACTGCACCCCGTCAATTAATACTACCTCATTCTTTGTAAAATAGATGGTAGTGTCATGCTGAGGAAACTTCCACTCCCGTGTGCGGATATTCTTCTCAACAGGATTCCACTTTTCCAAATCCGGCTTGAAATAATGGTCATTGAACTCATAGGGATATATTAATTTTGCACCCAATCCATCAAGCCTTTTTTCAAAGGCAGTAATGTCCACTATCGTAAATCTTATTTCACACTCAAATAAGGATGCCATTCATGTACACCTGATCAAAAAGAGCCGTTCTTACATTAAATACTGATTGAAAATCCCCTGGATATATAATTCTATGGATAAAGTATGGATGTCCCCGGAATTCTCTGTAGACTAATTACCTCCTTCAAATTTTCTCCACTTATTCTATATTAAAATAGCATGTTTTTCTATATATATTGTTCCAATCAGGTTACTAAAAAAATCTCTTGAGAACTGTTCCGGATATGCATATACTTGTTTTAACTACTTTTACATAGTAGGAACAGTGCAAGAGAATAACAATTATCATGAAATTATCAAAAAAATCTGGATTTGCTTAATGAATTTATGAAGTATGCCTTCGATCATCCAGATGTACTGGGAAATATACCATTTGAGGCTGAACTTGTTATACTGCCTACAGATGATACTGAGTTATGTAATGAAAATAAAAAGACAGTTGATTCCCTTCTGAAAAATGGAAAGGAGGGAGATGTTTTGGGGGTTAATGGATGAGAGCCAGGTGGTTATGGCGGCAGGGTCAAATCCCCACGCGCGCCCCTTTTCTAAAGGGGGGTTAGAAAGGGCTTCCTTATCCATTCTCATATCAATCGCATCAAGTGCGTAGCTTTTTACTAATTTAGGCCATGCCTGCTTGAATGCTTAGGGTTGGCTTAGTGCTTCAAGGCCGATTATTCTTCCGTTAATAACGGCGGTGAATCCAGCCTGGTTCTCTTCCACTGAAAGCGCTTTTATATAGGCTTCGAGGTTTACCTTCTGCTTCTCATAGACGTCTGACATGTCGTGTGTCCTTGACTTAACCCCAAACTTGGTCTGCATACATGCTACTTCATCCCAAATATCCGATTGTCCTGCACTGAATCCGCGTTCGGTTCTGACAGATTCAAAAACCCGTTTTGCCTTTTTGCTTCTGTAAGATGGTTTGTACATGCGGGCTTCTGAGTAAATGGAGTTGACGGGCAGCCGGATATCTTTTAGAAATTTCCTGCTTATTCAGGCAAACGAATACGCACCCGATATCTGTCTGCCGTAATTAAGGCTTTCTTTTCAATATCAGTGCGATGTGTTTCTATTTCTCCAAAGTCTTTATCTAAAGTAACCAATACCATATCTTCATCAAATGCCTTTTTGATGATGGCATCATCACCAGGGTCTTTGCCTTTTTCAGGTATCCATTGAACATCAAAACCAGCTTCTCTAAGGTCTTTTACTGCAAAGCCGGATACGCAGCTATCAAGAAGGAATTTCATGGCTATCCCGCAAGTATTGCCGGTTCAATCCTCTCGTGGGCAACCATCCGGTAAGCATAAACAAGGCACGCCTGTATATCTTCTTTTTCCAAAAAAGGATAACCTTCCAACAACTCTTCCGCTGTTGAACCAGCGGCAAGCATTCCAAGGATATGTTCAACAGCAATCCGCATACCCCGTACAATAGGTTTTCCACCAAAGATTTGAGGATTAAAAGTGATGCGCTTTAAAAGCTCTTCATCCTCCATTTTTTATATCTCCTTTTATTTTTCAATTATGGTTTCCATGTTCTATAATAAAGTTAATTTCGATTTTCAATATAATCTTGTTAATATATAACGTCAAGGAGATACTGGATAAGTGTCAAATTTTGCCTGTTTGAAAAGGCCTCTACCCCGCTAGGGGGGAGAACTCGAAGTAAGGGATAAATCCCCGTTTTTCATTCTCATATTAATTTTAGAATATTGTTTTGAGTAGTGACAGAAAATAGGCAAGTTTGAAGAGGTACACAGGCTTGACAACAGGCGAAATTTCCATTGACAGAAAAATCTCATCCTGCTATCCTGACATAGATAAAGCAAATTCCTGTCAAATTACCGGAGACTTCGATGGACTTCCAGATGAGAAGTGGCCATATAAGAAGTGGATTGTTAACAGTTGCGGGAAAACCGGGGGGGAACCTTTTCAGGTTTCTCGCAAGTGTCATGGCGGTGGCGTTTCTCGTCCTGGGTCTTAAGTGTATTGTGGTCAGCCCGCTGCCAGAACATGTTCATATGCAAGAACATCTGCATGACGGCGGGAAGGCGCACCATCATCATAGCAATTCCGACCATAGCCAGCAGCATGATGATAATTCTTCCGCTTGCTGCTCAATTTTTAAGAACATAGTATCCAGCTCACGGGAAGGTATTCACAAACCTGTCCCGTCTTTTCCGTCCTCGCGGCTTATTGTCGCTGTAGTCCCCGCTTCTATCGTGGCGTTAAGTGTCGCGACAACTTATTTTGGCTATGATCTTACTGACGAATCGCCCCCTACATTTCTTTCCACAAGTTTAGCTTCTCAGCGTGCTCCGCCTATAACCCTAAGCATCTAACGACCCGATTCAGGCCTTGTTCCAGAGGGCTCGCATATCGGT
>JAHFER010000218.1 GCA_023248365.1 Nitrospirota bacterium | reverse complement strand
GGATAGATTTGGCCGCTCTGATTGAGCAAAACCGCAGGCATAGTAAAACTATGTTGAGGATTTTGCGATTGAAGAGCGGTCAAATTAAGGAATAAACACAAAATGGATTTTGATTTTTTAAAATTAATAGTTGTCATCCTCGGCATTTCAGCCCTTGTTGTATTTATACTCAGGAGGCTGAAGATTTCTTCGATTGTGGGATTTCTGATTGCAGGAATTATTGTGGGGCCGCATGGGTTTAAACTTATAAAGAGTTTACACAATGTAGAACTCCTTGCTGAGATTGGAATTATCCTGCTGATGTTTACTATCGGGCTGGAGTTTTCTTTGAAGAATCTGCTTAAGTTGCGTCATGCAGTATTTGGCGGCGGCCTGTTACAAATCTCTATTACTACAGGTATCACGGCTTTTTTAAGCTATATATTTTTCAGGCAGAATCTCAGTACTTGTATCTTTTACGGATTCCTTGTGTCTCTGAGCAGCACAGCCATAGTAATGAAGATGCTTCAGGACAGGGCTGAATTATATACCCCCCACAGCCGCATGTCCCTGGGGATGCTGATCTTTCAGGACCTTTCCGTAGTCCCCTTTATGCTGCTGGTCCCAATACTCGCAGGTACGGGCGATGGAACATCGGCCATAGCCTATACAATGCTCAAGGCATTTATTATTATTGGCGCAGTTCTCATATCCGCAAAGTGGGGTGTGCCTGTTATACTGCATCAGGTAGTAAGTACAAAGAGCAGGGAATTATTCATTATTACCATTGTGCTGTTGTGTCTTGCCACTGCACTTCTTACTTCAAGATTCGGGCTTTCCATTGCACTCGGAGCATTTCTTGCAGGAATTGTTATTTCAGATTCTGAGTATTCTGCTCAGGCTATATCAGACATGCTCCCTTTTAAAGAAATTTTTACAGGTATCTTTTTTATCTCCATCGGGATGCTGATGAATGCAGATCTCCTGATGAAGAATTTAGTTACAGTATCCGGCGTCGTGTTATTAATTTTGTTAATAAAGATTATAGCTGTAACTGTCTCTGCATCTGTTGCCGGCCAGTCACTTAGGAGTTCTATTCAATCCGGATTTTATCTTTCACAGATAGGTGAGTTCTCTTTTATCCTTGCATTGGCCGGAAAAAACTACGGACTGATAACAGATGATATATATCAGATATTTTTATCTGCCTCGGTTTCAACAATGATCCTGACACCGTTTATGGTTCTTGCGGCTCCGCCTGTTGGGCTATGGCTCGGCTCCAGGCAATCTTACCGCAGATTTGAGAGGAGGCGTCGCAGGACAGATACTGAAACCAGTCTAAAAAGATCAGGTCATGTGATTATCATTGGTTTCGGTATAAACGGCCAGCACCTTGCAAGGGTGTTGAAAGAGTCAGGGATAACCTACGTAATTCTGGAGTTGAATAACAGCACCGTAAGAAAAATGAAAAGGATGGGAGAACCTGTCTATTACGGCGATGGCACAAGCAATGAGATACTTCATAAGTTAGGCATTGAGGCTGCAAAGGTACTCGTCATTGCCATATCTGATGCAACAGCAACACGGCGGACAGTTCAGATAGCAAGGAAAGATAATCCTGATCTTTATATAATTGTCAGGACACGTTACGTTGCAGAGGTGGAAGACCTGATTACCCTTGGCGCCAATGAGGTTATACCAGAGGAATTTGAAACCTCTGTAGAAATATTTTCAAGGGTACTGGATCACTATAACACTCCGGGAAATGTAATTACAGAATATATAGATACAGTCAGAAAGGATAGTTATCGCGTTTTAAGAGGAGTAGGATTACCCAGGAAGGCCCTTGCAGAAGAACATGACCTTTTAAAAGGGATGGAGACAGAGGCCTATCTCATAAAGGATACATCAGGGGTAGCGGGATGCTCACTGAAAGATCTGAATTTAAGAGTTGAAACAGGGGCGACTATAATCGCCATTAAACGAGGAGAATCAGTACATCAGAATCCGTCTTCCGGCTTTGTTATGAAACAAAGGGATATCCTCCTTTTTATCGGTAAGAAAGAGGACTTAAACAGGGCAATTGCTTATCTGGAATCTTCAAGGGGAAATTGACAGCTTATTCTCCCTTAACGCACTCTCACCCATGTTATGCACCACCTCACCTCCAATAAGAAATATGGATGCTGAATAGAATATCCATAATAAGAATATGGCAAAAGCGGTAAGCGGGCCGTAAATGGCGCCGAGATTAGAGAGTTTTGAGGCGAGGAAGAAGGTAAAGAGATGCTTTGCCGCCTCGAGGAAAAAGGCTGTAAATAACCCGCCTGTCAGGGCATGAATTATTATCACTTTTTTCTTTGGGAGAAGTATATAGAGCGCTGTTGCTATCAGAGATATAAGAACCACAGGGATGATAAAACCTATCAGGATTTTAGTGATGTTTTTAATCACTAAACCAGGGAAGTAATTATTATAATATGTCAGCATTGAGATAACAGATGTCGCACCAAAGGATATTATGATAAGGGCTATTATTAAGGTAACTATAATCAGAGAAAGCGCTACAGATTGTAAGGACGGCCTTTTCTCCTTCAGTTTAAATATGACACTGATGGCCTTTTCCAATGCCTGGAATAACTGATATGAGAAAAAACCATAAATGAGAAGTGTCAGTATACCAATCTTTTTATATGTAATTACTGCTGCCAGTTCCTTTGTTATTTTGAAGGCAGCGGCAGGAAAGAAGCGCACAAGTTCTTTTAGGAGGAAATCATAGAATGCCCGGTTTTCTCCAATAAAATAGCCTAAAACAGAGACGAGAAAAAGACAGAATGGGAAGATGGCCATAACAAAGAAGTAGGATATAGAGCCAGCCAGCATCGGGCCGTCGTCATGGAAATAGTCAATAAAACTCTTAAAAAAAACCTTCATTCAGGAATCACTCAATACGGAATGACGACTTTACTTATCCAGGTTTTGAATAAGGATCTTCGCCCCATCCTTAAAGAGTATTTCTATTTTTTTATCCTGAATAACAGATAGTACTATTCCAAATCCAAATTTAGTATGGTCTATTAATGCATCTTTTCTGAAATTACCATTCATATTATATAACTGGGCCTTTGAAACATCATAAGTTTCCAATCGGGTTAGATAATCATTATGTTTTATTCCCTGAGCTTTGGATTTCCGGACAGCGGTTGATTTTGCCCTCGGTTTTCCGGCCTGAGCAGCACGGAATTTGTGCACTCCATTACAGGTATTACATTTAACCTTTTCAGGGGCATTGTTAACTAAGGCAACGATTGTATGACCTAATAACAATTTACATTTTGTACACCATGCCTCAACTTCTCCACCTACTGAATAATTATTGATCATATCTTTTCCCCCTGAATTTAAGATTGTTATTTAACAGAAAAACATCCCTCTTTGTTCTTAATCAGGAATCCATCTGTTCATCTTATATAGCTATAATAACATCTTTTGGGGGGTATAGTAAATCAATTTTTTGACGGCTTAGCAAAAAATGGGTGTCAGGCCTTGAAATTTGACATTGGTAAAACAGGTTTATACCTCTTAAGCGCCTTATGCACCACACGTATGCCAAGTAATACTAAAAGTATCACTGCATAAATAATTGGTATACGCATATCCTTCTTAACCAGAAGGAGATAATGTATAACTACTCCTATGGCTGAAACATAAGTAAGCCTGTGCAGGGAACTCCACCTGCTGACACCGAGCCTTTGAAACATTCTGTTTGTCGAAGTCATTGCAAGCGGAATCAGCAAGATATAACTCAATAGTCCGGCAATGATGCGTTTATGTTTCATTATATCCTCAATTATGTCATGCCATACAA
>JAHFER010000217.1 GCA_023248365.1 Nitrospirota bacterium | reverse complement strand
GTGGAAAAGAAATCCAAGCCCGGTTATTGCAAACGAGTACCTCTTTGGTTTTTCATTCCTGCTTACAAGATAGTAGAGAAAAGATGCTGTCCCGAAAAAATATACAACAATCGCTATTTTAAAAAAGATAATATTTATCAAAGGATAACCACCGGAAACATAATATTTCTAATAGTTTAACTTTATTTGAAAACCTATGTCAATCACATTAAGCTCTGCTCCCCATCCAAAGGCATTCTTCTCCCCGGAACATGAGCTCATTACATTTTACTCAATACCCTGAGTAAAATTGCTCAATATTGCCATAATTATCAAGAACTAATCAGTAATGCATTTTTTTGGGGAATTTTGTTTGTAGAATCAGAAGTCAAAAAGAATTTGCTGCAACCTTGATGACGATCTTGAAGACGCTGGATGGCGCTCCTGCCGCCAATTTGGGGGCATGTCCATCTTCAGGGTATAGCACCATCACCTGCCCGGCCTGCAAATAGACCCGCGTCATTGTATCCTCTGGCACTGTGCCGAAGCAGACATCACTGTCCGGATTATATGCCTCTGTCACTGTCAATCCCTCAGCCGGGGCCCAGCCGATAACCTCCTCGCCTGAGACGACATACTGTATGTCTATATACTTTTTATGATATTCAAGTCTCGGCGTGTCGGTAGTCACCGTCTCATACCGCTGAACAATTGCATATATTTGCTCCCCATCTATTTCGACCCTGCCGTCAACCAGGCTATGAATATCCGTCCGCCCCAAAAAATCAATTGCCTTTTTGATAGCAGTCGTCATTAAAACCTGGTGACCGATATGCCTGAGATCCGTAACAATCATTTTTGTTCCTAATTTTCTTTAACTTTTAAGGATTCGTATGAATTTGCTTTCCCGAGGCCAGAATAGCAACATGAGATTTATGTGTCAATACTTAGAAAGCACTCAGTAATTAAAGGTATTGACAGGGGAGAATTAAAGAAGATAATAAGGTAGGTTAAGTGATATTTTCAGAAATATTTTATGAAATTAAAGTGCAGATCAAATAAAATTAAATCAGCTTTCCTTGTAGTTCTTGCAGGAATCGGCCTGTTGATATTAAGCAGCCGATCTTTTAGCGGGGAATCTAAGAAAGTCCTTTTGAATATCTCAGGTAAAAGCTATACCCTGCTTACTGCCAATGCCCCTTCAGAAAGAGAGAAAGGGCTTTCCGGTATCAGGGAACTCAGGGATGCAGACGGCATGATCTTTTATTTTAACCCGCCGCAAAAAACTACCTTCTGGAACAAGGATACCCATATAGATCTGGACTTAATCTGGTTCAGTAAGGGCAAAATCACCGGTCGTGACTTTTTACCATCAGAGGACAAGGCCGGCCTAATCAGCGTGAACTCCCCATCAGAGGTTGATGCAGTGGTTGAATTAGTTCGTTTAAACCCCTAAACCGCCACTGCCTTTGCCATTTGATTTTTTTCAATATTAAATATCTCGACTGCCTCAATTAAAGAGGCATTTTCATGGATAATGGCACGGATGGCCTTGATCATGGGTACCGGATATGGATTTTGCCAGATGTTTCTCCCCAGATTTACACCTATGGCACCCCTTTGCATCCCATCATGTACAAATGACAAGACCTCTCTCTCTGTCTCCGCCTTTGGCCCGCCTGCTATAACTACCGGCACAGGACAGCCGTTTACAACTTTGTCGAAGTCCTCACACCAGTAGGTCTTTACGACCTTTGCGCCTATTTCCGCAGCAATCCTGCAGCACATGCCAAGGTAACGGGCATCCCGTTTTTCCAGTTCCCTTCCGACAGCGGTAACGGCCATAACCGGAATTCCATATTCTTCTCCCTCATCCACAAGCCTTCCAAGATTCAGCAGGGTCTCTTTTTCATAGTCACTGCCTATGAATACAGACATGCCCACAGCAGAGACATTGAGTCTTACAGCCTCTTTCATTGAGGTAGTAATGCCTTCATTTGCCAGGTCCTTCCCGACCATACTGGTACCGCCGGATACTCGTAAAATAATCGGTATGTTCTCAGCAGTATCCACGCATGCACGCAGCACCCCTCTTGTTACAAACAGTGCATCGCTGTATGGCAGAAGCTGTTTAATAGTTTCTCCAGGTTTTTCTAATTTTGAAGTCGGCCCCTGAAAATATCCATGATCAATAGGCATAAGCAGGCATTTGCCATCCTCTTTTATTATCCTTGATAAGCGATTTTGCATTCCCCAATCCATTATTATCTCCTCCTTTATCTCTGTGGTTCTATGAGAACCTTTATTGAATTAGTCCCTTCAACTACAAGCTGAAAACCAAGTCCAGTCTCTGCAAGGCCCAGCCTGTGAGTTATCATATCTTTTACACGCACCCTTTTACTCCGTATCAGTTCAACCGCCGTAATATGGTCACCCCTGTCACCGGCATAGGAACTCATTATAGTAACCTCATTACGGAAGAGAACATCATTGAATGATATTGGAATAGTCACACCTTTATCAGTGGCTGCAAAGAAGAGTATAGTCCCTCCGCGTTCAACCGACTGAAGCCCCTGATTTATGGCAGAAGGGGCGCCTGTGCATATTATTACAATATCTGCAAGTCTTCCGTCATTTATCTCCCGAAGTAAGTCAGGTGTAAATTCTCTTGCACTAATTGCATAATCAGCGCCAAGCCTTTTTGCAGCATCCAGCCTGAACTCATGTACATCTGTTGCTATAATACGACCGGCCCCAAGGGCCTGTGCCATTTGTATATGAAGTAAACCGGATAGGCCGCTTCCCACTACGAGTACAGAGTCAGCGGCTTTAACCCGGGCGAGCCTCTGCCCGCGCAGTACACATGCAAGAGGTTCAGTAAAAGACCCCTCTTCATAAGACACTTCATCAGGCAAAAGATATATACCACGGTCTACATTTATGGACGGCAGAAGCACGTATTCACAAAACCCGCCGGGGTAAAACTTTGTTTTCCGGAGTGTGTCGCAAACAGTATGATGTCCGCTGAGGCAATAATGGCATGTATTACAAGGAACATGGTGAGAGGCAGAGACCCTGTCACCTTTTTTGAATTGAGTTACACCATTACCTGTCTCAACAATCTCACCGGCTATCTCATGCCCCAGTACAAGCGGTACCTTTCCGGCCCTGTACCACTCCATAACATCACTGCCGCATATACCGCTTGCCATAATCTTGACAAGCGCTTCGCCTGCCTTAACCTCAGGAACCGGCATTTCTTCCAGCCGGATATCTTTATTGCTGTAGTACATTGCAACGCGCATTTGAGTTACCTTGTTAGTTTTTGCTAATACCTAATACATAGTTTCTCACACACTAATAGTGTATAAGGAAAATATCATAAGTGTGTCAAAAAATCTATCATTCTTTGATTTTATTGATTAAAAACAGGAGGTTTTGAGTTTGTTAAATATCTCCTTAGCCTGCATTTCCACGTCTTCAAATGGTTTTGAGGTATCAATCATGTAATCAGCGTATTTCTTCTTTTCCTCTACAGGTAATTGCGACTTAATCCTTTCAACAGCCTCTTCCATAGTCAACCCGTTTCTCTCCATAAGCCGCTTTATTTGCAGTTCTTCATCCGTATGAACCAGTATAACTGCATCCACACGTTTATAAGAATTTGTTTCCACGAGCAGGGCAACGTCAAAGATGATTATTGCATTAGAGTTATTTTTCTCTATTTCTTTTTTCTGACGCTCTGCCTCTTCAAGAATGCCCTGATGCAGTATTTTATTTAATGCCTCCCTTTTAAGCGGGTCTTTAAATATCATCGTACCCAGTAGTTTTCTATTGATATTCCCGTCTGTTAGTAAAATCTCTTTCCCAAAG
>JAHFER010000020.1 GCA_023248365.1 Nitrospirota bacterium | reverse complement strand
TCCTTCCATTGAGAAGGCAGATGTTGCAGTGCTGCCGTTTGGATGGAGAGCCAAAGACCAATGGGGCACGGACTATAACAGGTATTCAGAACTTGCTTACAAGCTGGCAGGAGAAGCAAAGAAGCACGGAAAGAGAATAGTTATCTCGTTCAATAGCGACTCGGATGAGGCGGTTCCTTTGGACAATTCGATTGTATTAAGGACTTCATTATATCGTACAACACGTAAACATAACGAGTTTGCAATTCCAGGATGGTCAGTGGATTTCCTTAGTCGTTATCTTGGGGGAAAGTTGCAGATCAGGAAAAAGAATCATATACCCAGTGTCGGATATTGTGGCTATGTGGACTATAACCCTGAAAATAAAATAAAGAGTTTGTTACTGCACAGTATGAAAGTGATCACGGGCCGCTCTCAGACTGGGGCACGCCTTCGGGGTTTAGCTGTAAGAACCCTGATGTACGACAAAAGGGTTAATATGAATTTTATTTTTAGAAAAGGTTTTAGCGGGAATGGTAATGACAGTATTCGCCGCGATTATGTAAAAAATATAGTTGAGTCAGACTATGCACTTGTGGTCCGTGGAGGGGGTAATTTTTCGTACCGCCTCTATGAAGTACTAAGTTGCGGCAGGATCCCTGTTTTTGTTGATACCGATTGTGTACTTCCATTCGACCATATTATTGATTGGAAGAAATACTGTGTGTGGGTTGATTCGAAAGACATAGAATCAATAGGCGATAAAATAGTTGCGTTTCATAACAATATTACTGATGGTGATTTTGAAGGACTTCAGCGATCCATAAGACGGCTGTATGAAGAATGGATAAGCCCTGTTGGTTTCCATAAGAATCTGTGGAGATGTATAATATGAGATTGATTAGGAGGCTAACATGATAAATATCAATAAAGAAGTTTTGGATTTGCAAAGACATCTGGCATCCTGCATTCCTCTAACTCAAAAGAGCTCTGACTTTTTAATTTCGAGTCTTTCTCAGGTGAACCCCTTCAACGATACCGGCAGTGTAATTAAATGGATTGAGGAGAAGAAAAATCAAAGATTTGAGGTAACAAAAATATCATTATCCAAAATAGAGGGTTGGTATTTCGAAGAAACTACCGGTAATCTCAGACACCAATCGGGAAAGTTCTTCAGCATCGAAGGTATTCGTGTTGAAACAAATGCCGGTCCAATCAAACAATGGTCACAACCGATTATTAACCAGCCGGAAATCGGCGTACTGGGGATACTTACAAAAAAATTCAACGGCATCCTATATTTCCTTATGCAGGCAAAAATGGAACCTGGGAATATTAATAAAGTTCAATTATCGCCAACAGTGCAGGCTACCAAAAGTAACTATTCCAGGGTACACAAAGGAAAAGTAACAAAATATCTGGAATACTTTTTGGATAAAAATAAGTCATGGGTATTGTTAGATCAGTTGCAGTCCGAACAGGGAGGTCGTTTTCTCAGGAAACGAAACAGAAATATAATCATTGAAGTCCCTTCAAATGAGGACGTTCCGGTATATGAGGATTTTTGCTGGTTGACATTGGGACAGATCAAAAAACTTTTGGAGTATGACAATCTAGTTAATATGGATACAAGGACAGTGATTTCTTGTATATACTATAACTGCAACGGGAATGACAGCTATGATATTGACAGGCTGAAAGAATGCATACATTACTCGCCCATTATTGAAGACCGCCAGTCCGGCTACTATCTCGATATATTGAAGTCTGCTATGAAGAAGGATGAGGGTTTGCATGGCTTAGACGATATCAGAAGCTGGTCTACAAACCTGAAAACCAAATATTATATGGATGTCAATACTATCCCCCTGCGGGATGTTGAAAAATGGAAGCAGGATGAGTTCAATATTTTCCATGAAGACGGCACCTTTTTTAAGGTAATTGGCGCCTCCATAGATACAGATAAAAGAGAAGTTGGAAACTGGTGTCAACCATTAGTTGAGCAAATTGAGTCCGGAGTTGTAGGATTCATAACAAAAAAAAGAAATGGAATCCTTCATTTCTTAGTTCAGGCAAAGGTCGAGCCTGGTAATTTCGATATCCTGGAAATGGCCCCAACTGTTCAGTGCATTACCGGAAGTTACAAGAACGAAAAACTGGAAAATCAACCTAAATATCTTAATATGTTCCTGAACCCCGACCCAACTATAATCCGATATCATGCACGCCAATCAGAAGAAGGAGGACGTTTTTATCAGGAACAGAATGACTATTGGATAGTTGAGGTGGGCGATGAATTCCCCATAGAACAGCCTGAAAACTTTATATGGATGACGCTGGGACAAATTACAGAGTTCGTTAAACACAATAACTATGTTAATGTTGAGGCCCGAAGTCTTATCTCGTGCATAGGCATGATTTAACAGGAAATGAAAAAACTTTTAAGAATGGGAGTAATAGGTTGTGCAAGAATAGCGGAGAGATATATGATTCCCGCCATTAAATCCGCCGATCACACATGCCTCGTTGCTGTTGCCAGCCGCTCAAAGACAAAGGCAGAGAAGTTTGCCAAGACCTTTGGATGCGAACCGGTATATGGATATGAAAATATTATAAGCAGGAAGGATATTGATGCTGTTTACATGCCGGTTCCGCCGTCTCTTCATGAAGAATTGGCTATCGAATCACTAAGGGCCGGCAAGCATGTCTTGTGTGAAAAGCCTTTCACAACCGGCTTTTCTGAATCAAAAAGAATTGTAGATGAGGCAAGGAAAAGAGGCCTGCTTGTGATGGAAAACTACATGTTTGTTCATCACCCGCAGCATTCTTTTGTGAAGGATATGATTGCAGGCGGAGAAATAGGAGAAATTCGTCTTTTCAAGGGTGCATTTGGGTTTCCCCCTCTTTCAAAAAGCGATATCCGTTATAAAAATAATTTAGGAGGCGGGGCTTTGTTAGATGCCGGAGGATACCTTATACGTGCAGCCAGGCTCTTTCTGGGAAATGACCTTAAATGTATAGGTGCAAGTTTGTCTTTTGATAAATCCTTAGGAGTTGACATATACGGTGCGGCCATGTTTAAGAATAATGCTGATCAGGCAGCCCAGGTATCTTTTGGTTTTGATAATTATTACCAATGCAACTACAGGATCTGGGGAAGCAGGGGGGCTATTTTTGTTAAACGGGCTTTCAGTATCCCCCCGCAAATGGCGCCTGAAATAACTCTGGAACAGCAGGACCTTATTAAGACCTTTACCCTGCCGCCTGCAAACCATTTTCAGATAATGCTGGACTTCTTTGCTGAAGAGGTTGAAAGGCGAAATAACTACGAGTCTCATTATTCCTCTATTTTAGAACAGGCCCGTCTCGTAGATTGTGTCAAAAGACAGACTAACCAATCAAATGAAGGAGAAAATTAGATGGATGCGGTTCATGTTACAAAACCATTTCTGCCGCCTTTGAAAGAATTCACCGCGTATCTTGAGAAGCTATGGGAGACCGGAATCTTTACCCATAATGGACCTCTTCTCAATCAATTCGAACAAGAGCTTCAAAATTACCTGGGGATAGAAAACGTTGTTTGTGTATCGAATGGGACTATAGCAATTCAACTTGCCATAAAGGCCCTTGAGCTTCAGGGAGAAATTATTACCACACCATTCACTTTCATTGCAACTGCCGATGCGATTCTATGGGAAAAGTGTACTCCTGTCTTTGTTGACATAGATCCTGAAACCCTTAACATATTGCCGGATGAGATAGAAAAAAACCTTACTGAGAAAACCGCTGCTATTCTTGGTGTTCATGTATTCGGCAACCCGTGTGATGTTGAACGAATTCATAAGATATCTCAAAGATATAATTTGAAGGTCATCTACGATGGTGCCCATGCCATGGGCGTAAAGATTGACGGGAAAACTATATTTTCTTATGGAGATATATCTACAGTCAGTTTCCATGCAACCAAACTTCTTCAAACATTCGAGGGAGGGGCTGTTATAACAGAAAATAAAGAGATTGCAAGGAAATTGAAGAGGTTAAGATTTTTTGGTTACGAGGGGAGAGATATTGTTGATGAGGGGTTTAACGGCAAGATGACAGAAGTTAGCGCTGCTATGGGACTTGTAAATCTGAAGTATCTGGATGATGTAATTTTAAGGCGGAAAAACCTTTATGAGAGGTATCAGATGTTCTTATCCCCTTTGAAAAATATTTCTCTGCAAAAAATCAACCCGCAAAGCTTCAACTATAGTTATTTCCCGGTTATATTTAATAAGGAACAAGACCTCTTTCGTGTTGAGAGCCGTTTAAAGGAAGTAAATGTTTTCCCAAGAAGATATTTCTATCCGTCTCTTAATACGCTGGATTTCTTCCCGAAAAAAACGCATACACCTAATTCCGAGAAGATTGCACAAAACATTTTATGCATTCCTCTTTATGACTCACTGAAAGAAGAGACCGTTGAAATGATAGCAAAAACGATTGTTGATTTAATGTAGATTATATTTTATAAATATTGTACAGAAAAAGAGGAGCTTATGAAAGTAACATTAATACAGCCTTATTATTTCAATATATGGGAATCTATAAGCCTGGCATACATCTCATCCTACGCAAAGAAAAATTATAAAGGAAAGCTGGAGTTAAACTTCTATCAGGGAAACTTTGATTCTGATGAAGAGATAATTAATGGGGCTAAAGATTCGGACATCGTAGGTTTCTCATGCACTTCCCCAACCTTTCACCATGGCGTCTCATTGGCTAGGGAGTTAAAAAAGATAAATCCAGGTTTGCATACAGTCTTTGGCGGACATCATGTTTCAGCGTTAAGGGAGCTGATAGATGAAGATTGTATTGACCAGATTGTAATTGGAGAAGGAGAAAAGGCCTTTTTACGAATTTTAGAAGGCGATAAAGACAGGATGGTTTATGGCCAGGCGGTTGATTTTGATGAGCTGCCATGGCCTGACAGAGACTTAATCCACAATGAAAGAACAGTAGCCCTTTGCCAAAAAATGATAAACAAGCGTATTGCAAGTTTTCAGGCAAACAGGGTTTGTCCGTTCAGGTGCAGATATTGTTCTGAAAGAAATATCACAGGGTTATTTAACAGAAAGACAAATCCTGTAAGAACCCGGGATATCGGGGATCTTATGGATGAAATAGAATTCGTAGCCAGGAAATACAATCTGGATTTTTTTAAATTTATAGATGCCACTTTTGATACATCTGCTGAATTTGTAATTGCATTTTGCGAGGAGAAGATTAGAAGGAATTTTACGCTCGAATGGGAATGTATGATACACGCAGCCGTATCCTGTAAAGAGATGTTCAAGTGGCTTAAGAAGGCCAATTGTAATCAGATTGACGTTGGGTGTGAAAGCGGCAGCCCGAAGATTCTCAGGGCAATGCGTAAGGGAACCTCAATTGAAAAAGTCATTGAGGTATTTAACTGGGCAAAAGAATGCGGGATAAAAAGAAGGTCATTTTTCCTGTTAGGTATGCCAACTGAAACAAGAGAAGATATCTTAATGACTGAGAAATTAGTTGAAAATATAAGGCCTGATGTTGTTGGATTTACAATTCTATGCCCTTATCCAGGCAGTGATTTTTATGATCATGAAAAGTTTAAAGATATAGAGTGGGAAAAGACTGATGAATATTCAAATGACTTCTGGAGGACCGGGAATTTTTCTAACCTGGAACTAAAGGAATGGCAAAAATATCTTACTCAAAAGTTTAAAGACAATTTAGCATGGCATCACAAGGTAATGAATAATTCTCCGGTTTCAAAATAGCCTATGTATTTTTGTACATTATTCGATTCAAAATATATTCATTGCGGCATTGCATTATATGAATCTCTATTGAATCAGTGTGATAAATTTCATATCTTTATTTTTGCTTTAGACGATAAGTGCTACACTATTCTTAAAGAATTAAATCTGGAGTATGCAACTATTGTACAACAGAAAGAATTCGAGGACGAAAAACTATTAGCTATAAAACCTACACGTTCTAAAGGAGAATATTGCTGGACATGCATACCGTCAATTATAAAATTCGTATTAGACAACTATAAAGTCGAAAGCTGTACATATCTTGATTCAGATACCTACTTCTGGAATTCCCCCAAGAAGCTCCTTGATGAAATGGGAAATAATTCTGTTCTGATTACAGATCATCATTATACCCCCTGCTATGACCAGAGTAAAAAATCTGGTACATATAATAGTCAATTTACTACTTTTAAAAATAAAGCAGATTCGAGGCTGGTATTGGAATGGTGGAGAGATGCCTGTATTGAATGGTGTTATGCCCGTCATGAGGATGGAAAATTTGGAGATCAAAAGTACATGGATGATTGGCCTCAGAAATTCAGAGGCGTTCATGTCTTAAATCATTTAGGCGGAGGGGTTGGTCCATGGAATGTTCAACAGTATAAAATTTTTAAAAAGAAGGAGGTACTTTGCGGCAAGGTATTGAATAACGCAGCGGAATTCCAGGTTATTTTTTACCATTATCATCACGTAAGATTTTATAAGAATGAGGTTGATTTGGGAGGATACAGGCTGTCTGATGAAGTAAAGAACCTGATTTATTTGCCATATATAAGACATCTTGAAAAAATTAAAAGCAGTCTGAAGGTTATGAATTCTGATTTAAAGGACCATGGAAAAAATAAGGCATCAGTCAGGGATTTAAAAACGTATTGTAAATATATAAAACACAAAGCAATGTCTAATGTTTTAAAGTTAGATGCTATTGTAAAACAGTAAAAATGTTAAGGGGGTCTTATTAACTGACATGTTCAAACTTAATAAAGTCAAAGAAAAACTGAAAAATAATCAGCTTACAATCGGTTCCTGGGTGACTCTGTCCCATACGTCAATACCGGAAATCATTGCAACAGCAGGCTTTGACTGGCTGGCCATAGATATGGAACACAGTGTCATAGAATTCAGTGAGGCACAGGCGCTTATCAGCCTTATAGAGGCAAAGGGGATGGTTCCCCTTGTAAGGGTGGGCGAAAATAATCCCTACCTCATAAAAAGGGTTATGGATGCGGGAGCCTATGGCGTAATTGTTCCAATGGTAAATAAAAAAGATGATGCAATAAAGGCAGTAAAAGCAGTAAAATATCCACCTTATGGGAATCGTGGTGTTGGGCTTGCAAGGGCGCAGAATTACGGTATCGGTTTTGAGGAATACAGGTCAGGGTTGAATGATAATTCTATAGTGATAGTCCAGATAGAGCATATTGATGCGGTTAGAAATCTTGAAGAGATTATAGCAGTAGATGGTGTTGACGGCTGTATAGTCGGACCATATGACCTGTCAGGTTCACTTGGAATTGCAGGGCAGTTTGAACATCCGGATATGCTGGATGCGGTTACCCAGATTGAAGAGGCCTGCAAAAAACACAAATTCCCTCTGGGATTCCATGTTATTCCGCCTGATCATAAACTTGTTGAAGAGAAGATAGTCAAAGGATACAAGTTTATTGCTTTCAGTATTGATTTCATGTTTTTGGGGAATAAATGCAGGGAAGAAATGCAAGGGTTAAAAAGTAAGGATTGATGGATTGAGGAGGATTTAGATATGAATATAATTGGAATTATTCCTGCCAGAATGGCTTCAAGCCGTTTTCCCGGGAAGCCTTTGGCTCAAATTTGCGGTATCCCTATGATTGGACATGTTTACTACAGGAGCAAAATGAGTAAGGTTTTAAATGAGGTTTACGTAGCGACCTGTGATCAGGAGATTAAAGACTATGTTACTTCCATTAGCGGTAAGACCGTTATGACCATGGATACTCATGAGCGGGCGAGCGACAGATGTGCAGAGGCCATGCTGAAGATTGAGGCGGAAACAGGCAGGAAGGTTGATATTATTGTGATGATTCAGGGTGATGAGCCTATGCTGTATCCGGAAATGATAGACATGGCGTTAAAACCAATTATTGAGGATGAAAGCCTGTCAGTCACAAACCTTATGGCACATTTGAAGACAAGGGAGGAGCATGAAGACCCAAATGAGGTAAAGGTGGTTGTTGATTTAAACGATTTCGCCCTTTATTTTTCAAGGGAACCAATACCATCATGGAAAAAGGGGGCTAAAAGTGTTCCCATGTTAAAACAGGTGTGCATTATCCCTTTCAGGAGAGATTTTTTGATAAAGTTTAATAAGTTGGAGACTACACCTCTTGAGATTGTTGAGTCTGTTGATATGATGAGGGTTTTGGAGCATGGATACAGGGTTAAGATGGTTCTTACAGAGTTTGAAACATATAGTGTTGATACGATTGAAGACCTGAGAAAAGTAGAGGCATTGCTGCAAACTGATAAACTTGTTGAAGATTATAAAAGTTAAAAGGGGGTTTAGTTTTAATGAAAGAAGAAGAGATCAGGAAACGTGATGTTTTTAACAAATACTTAGAATTAGTTCAAAAGGATGTAGAAAATTATTTTGATTTTTCATCATTCAAAGATGGTGATTGTCCGGCTTGTGGTAATAGCGAACATGTTCCTGAATTTGAAAAAATAGGATTTAGATACGTTAGCTGTAAAAAATGTGAAACGCTATATGTAAACCCGAGGCCTGCATTTGAAACCCTTAATATATTCTATTCCGAATCTCCGTCAACATCTTTTTGGGTAAATGAGTTTTTTAAGCCTGTTGCAGATGTGAGAAGGGAGAAAATGTTTAGACCGAGAGCAGAATTTATAAGTAAATTTTTCAATGTTAATAAGGAAATCGTTGTTGGCGATATAGGAGCTGGATTTGGCTTATTCCTTGAGGAATTAAGAAATATTGTGCCGGAAAATCGCTTTATAGCTATAGAGCCTTCAACTGAAATGGCGGACATATGCCGTGCTAAAGGTTTGGATGTTGAATGTGCCTGCCTTGAAGATATGAAAGGAATGGAAGGAAAGTTTGATATTCTTACAACATTCGAATTGCTTGAGCATTTGTTCGAGCCGGCCGCCTTCCTTAAAAAGGCTTATTCATTTTTAAAACCCGGCGGGTATTTATTTTTGACTACACTTAATGGTAAAGGGTTTGACATATTATCACTATGGGAAAAATCTAAAAGTATTGGACCTCCGCATCATCTCAATTTTTTCAATTTAGAATCCGTAAGGACTTTAATGGAAAATATAGGTTTTGAAATCGTGGAAGCTTCTACTCCTGGCAAGTTGGACTGGGATATTGTGGAAGGGATGATACGGAATGAGGGTGTTAATTTAGGAAGATTCTGGGATATGGTTTCCTTTAAAGTAACAGAGAATTGCAAAAGGGAATTGCAGGACTGGATTGTGAATAATAATTTAAGTTCCCATATGCGGGTAGTTGCAAAGAGACCCATAGGAGATATTTGATGCGGAAAATTACAATCACAACTTCATCTTTTGCCGGATTTGATAAAAGGCCTGTTGAACTTTTGGAAGAGAATGGCTTTGAGGTGTTCTTAAACCCTTTTGGCCGCACGCTCAGGGGAAATGAAATTATTGAACTTTGCAAGGGCAGCATAGGAATAATTGCCGGAACTGAGTTACTGGATGCAAAAACATTAGAGAGCTTAGCCCAATCGGCTAACCCTGAATCTGTCCTAAAGGTTATCTCCCGCTGTGGAACGGGAATGGATAGTGTAGACTTGAGTGCGGCTAATAAGTTAGGAATCAAGGTTTTTAATACCCCGGATGCCCCAACCCTTGCAGTAGCTGAACTGACTTTAGGACTTATACTAAACCTGTTGCGTAACATTTCACAGATGGATAGAGATGTCCGTAAGGGGCACTGGAAAAAGAATATGGGAAATCTTCTAAGCGGGAAAAAGATTGGGATAATAGGTTTCGGCAGGATAGGGCAAAAGGTCGCTGAGTTTTTATTACCTTTTGATTGTAAGGTCAAATATTATGATGTAAAGAATGAAGCAGCCGGACATAGGATTAAAGAGGGGATTAAGGATGGGATTAAGCGGGCTGAACTGGATGAGCTTTTGACAACAAGCGATATAATATCAATCCATGTTTCTGCAAAGGAAGGATTTATAGGGGAAGAAGAGATAAAAAAGATAAAAAAAGGGGCCTGCCTTATTAATGTCTCCCGTGGAGGAGTAATAGATGAGGATGCCCTTTATAGCGCCTTAAAAGATGGACACCTTACTGCTGCTGCCCTCGATGTGTTTGAACAGGAACCATATTTAGGATCTTTAAGGGAATTGGATAATGTAATTTTAACTCCTCATATAGGTTCATATGCTGTAGAAACTCGGGTGGACATGGAAAAAGAGGCGGTAATAAATTTATTAAAGGGATTAAGGTAATTTAAAAAGGTGATAAAATCTGTGGAGTATGTTCTCGATTTTCCAGTAACAATAAAATCATTAAAGGATTGTATTACACAAATTGCAGGATGGATAGAGAATGGAGAGAGAAGAAAGTATTTTATTTGTGCCAATCCGCATTCTTTAGAGGTAGCAAAAAAAGATCCCCTGTTTGAACAAGCGATAAAAAAGGCTGACTTAGTTGTACCTGATGGTATAGGCATTGTATTCGCATCAAAGATAACAAAAGGCAACATAAAAGAAAGAATTACGGGTATTGATATTTTTAAGGGATTGAACAATTATCTGAACCAATGTGGAAAATATAGTGTATTTTTTCTTGGTTCAACAGAAGATACTCTCGATAGGATAATTCAAAAGATGGGGTTAGACTTTCCTAATATCAGAATTGCAGGGGTTTATTCTCCGCCGTTCAAACAGGAGTATAATATTGAAGATAATCAGATAATAATCGAATTAATCAATAAAGTGAAACCTGATGTTTTATGGGTTGGCATGACCGCACCAAAACAGGAGAAATGGATTTACCAAAATAAAAATAAACTGGATGTGAAATTTCTTGGGCCGATTGGGGCAGTGTTTGATTTTTATACGGGCAAGGTAAAGCGTTCTCACCCCATTTTTCAGAAAACAGGATTAGAATGGCTCCCAAGACTTTTAAGGGAACCAGGTCGCCTATGGAGGAGAACTTTTATTTCTCATCCGTTATTCCTGATGAGATTGTTAAAAGATGTAATAAAAAAACGGGGCTTTGTTTAGTCAATGGAATCGCTGGCTGGCTGGAACCTTTTCTTGACATTTATATAATATAAATATAAAATCTTGTTAAGTTTGTAACCATTCTTTTAAATTCATCCATAGACTTATTAGACGTATTTATCATTTGTTGTTTAAGACTATTCATATAAATAAAGTAAACAAAATAATTTCAGGCCCAATTTTAAAGGAGGGCTGTGGGTGACCGGAACAGATATTCGATATAATGCAGTGTTCATTGTGCTTGCGCTTATTCTTTCTCTTATTATTGTACCTTTAATAAGAAAGCTGGCATGGAAGTATCAGTGGTTTGATAAACCAGACCAGAGGAAGATCCATAAGTTTCCGACACCTCGTATAGGCGGAATCGGAATTTATTTTAGTTTTCTTATTACCGCTGTTAGTTATTTTTATTCCAATTTTATTTTTCAAAATAGCCTTATTATATTTCTATCAGGTTCTCTTCTAATCTTTTTCCTTGGTATAATTGATGATTTTAGAGGAATGACCGCACCCAGAAAATTTATTGTTCAAATAGCCGCGGGAAGTATAGCGCTTTGGGCAGGTTTTAATTTAACAAAGATTGATTTGCCTTACTTTGGTATTATTGATATTGGATTCGCAGGTATTCCACTGACTTTACTTTGGATTGCCGGCGTTACAAATGCTATAAATATGATTGATGGAATGAACGGTCTGGCAGGAGGTGTTTCTTCGATAGCTGCCTTTTTCCTCGGGTTGATAGCATTACACAACGGGCATATTGAGACAGCCTTTCTTTCCTGGATATTGATGGCTGCCATTGCTGGTTTTTTACCTTACAACTTAAGAGATGGTAAGATATTCATGGGGGATTCAGGGAGCCTTTTTATTGGTTATGCACTTTCTGTTCTCTCTATATCTGCAACCCAAAGTGGCCATGCAGGCATTTCTCTTTTAATACCCATTATCATACTTGGGCTGCCTATTGGTGATACAATGATGGCAGTGATAAGGAGGTTAGTAAGGGGGCGGCAGGTGTTTTCTGCAGATCTGGGACACATACATCATCGTCTTTTATCTAAACTCCTGTGTCCTAAGAAAACAGTATTATTACTATATCTTGTTTCCATTATCTTAGGTTTGTTCGCGATGTCTATCTCTAATAGCAATAAAAATTTTTCAAATATATTAATTGTAGTTGTGTTATTGGCCGCATCAGCCTGGATAGTGTATTATACATTTATGGAATTCAGAGATAGATTCCAGGGTAGATTTGCTGTATGGAACAGAAAGAGATCTCCATGGTATAAAAATAAGATTGTTTTCAGTGTGAGTCAGAGTATATCTAAAGCCACAAGCATAGAGCGTATATACAGGCTGCTTGCGATTGCAGGCAGAGAGCTCGAAGTGGACATGATAAGTCTGAATGTCCTGTTAAACACAGAAAATGAAAAACCAGAGGTTATTAGATTTAATTGGAATATTAAAGGGGTTGATACAAATGACGGAACTTTATGGCTTACTCAATACCCATTGTCTCTTGATGAATATTTTTCCGGGAGTTTTGTCTATGGAAAGGCAGCGTGGAAGAGGAATCGCAGGAGTGAAGAGGATGAAATATGGGTTATGGAGCTTGGAAAATCAGTATACGATTGGCTTGTTTCTTCAGTTAAAGATGGAAAGGTAGACACATCACCTCAGCAACTTCAGCCCATTAACAATAACCAGAAGTCCCCCCAGCTCGTTTAAGTTCATTCGTATTTAAAAGCGTCAACTGTCTAACAGAAACTGCACAAGTAATCTCACCCCAATGCCGGAAGCACCAACAGGCATATATGCCTTTTCCTTATCAGTCCATGCCACGCCGGCAATATCAAGATGTATCCAGGGATAATTTTCAACAAACTTGCTTAACAAAGCAGCCGCTGTCATTACCCCTCCTTCCCTTCCGCCAGTGTTTTTCATGTCTGCAATTGGACTTTTTATCTGTTCAAAATAATCATCCCATAGCGGCATCTCCCATACACGTTCCCATGCAGTCTCTCCTGCCTTTACTATTCTTTCTTTCAATTCCTTATCATTCCCCAGCATACCTGTGGCATGATTTCCAAGGGCAACAACACATGCCCCGGTTAATGTTGCAATATCTATTATATATTTTGGTTTATATTTTGTAGCATAATACAGGGCATCGGCCAGTACAAGCCGCCCCTCTGCATCAGTACTGATTACCTCAATAGTCTGCCCGCTCATAGTGCGAAGGACATCTCCGGGCCTGCTTGCGGTACCACTTGGCATATTCTCTGTAGCAGGAAGAAGACCCACAAGATTTACGGGTATCTTTAGTGACGATGCTGCAAGCAATACCCCTAATGTTATAGCCCCTCCTGCCATATCATACTTCATCTTCCCCATGCCTTCACTCGGTTTAATAGAGATGCCACCGCTGTCAAAGGTGATAGACTTCCCAACCAGTACCACTGGTTTATCTCCATTTTTGCCGCCGTTATATTCCAGAATAATAAATTTAGGAGGCTCCTGACTCCCCTTTGCAACACCTAAGAAAGCGCCCATTCCGAGTTTCTCAATCTGTGGTTTTGAAAGGATTTTACATTTTATCTTCTGGGTCTTTGCTAACTTTTCAGCAGTATCTGCAAGGATTGTTGGTGTCATATCATTTGCCGGATAGTTAACAAGGTCTCTGGCAAAATTTACAGACTCTGCAATAATCCTTCCCTGAGCCGCCCCCTTTTCTGCTGCTTTCAGAGTCTCGGTCTCTTCCACTATTCTTAATTCTTCAAGGGTTTTAAGGTTTGTGTCCTTTACCTTGTACTTTAAAAAACGGTAAAGGGCAAGAAAAGTCCCCTCTGTCATAGCCCGGGCAACTTCCTTGACCGGGACATCATCTAATCTGTAATTA
>JAHFER010000216.1 GCA_023248365.1 Nitrospirota bacterium | reverse complement strand
TGATGTCCAGAGTATACTCAATCATCTGAACAACATCCCCGTTGTTATCTAAAATTGGATACCCGAAAACTTGCTTTACCTTGTCATTGTTATTGCCATCACTATGATAATGTTCGACATTAACCGGCTTCTTTGTTCTTTTGACTTCCGCTAAGGGACATAGATACCCCTCATCGTTACAGGGTGTTTTTTTATGATGCATTAGTTCATAGCAATGTATCTTTTCGGACGAGTTTCCCGCTTGTGTTGTGGAATTTGCCTCTATGATCGAATAGTCGCGGGCATCTACAACGAAGAATGGGTGTGGAACCGAATCAATTACTTTCTTTAAGAATTCGCTCTGCTCCCTGAATTTTTCCTTTTCAAGGTAAATATTGCGGGTCTTACCTTCGATCATATTTTCAAGTAGTGCGACTTTTTGTTTTTCCCGTTGCAGCTTTTTCTCAAGAATATCCCTGTTCATGACTCTTTCTCCATTTTTTTATCGAGGTCTGTATGTGAAAGAGGAGGAAAATGAACCTTATGACAGCAATAAGTAATGTAACTCTACAATATGGGATATATAACGGTTTATGAACTTAATTTCTTTAGGAGAAAATTAAATAGGAATTTGTTTCTTAGAGGCCAGAAGAACAGCTTGAATTTTTTGTGTCAATGGAGATTTTGCCTGATACATAGGAGGCAGTTATACAAGTCTAATTTGCCTCATTCAACCCGCCTGTCTTTCCCAACTGTAAGTGCAATTACATCCACAGCCACCTCTTCAACAGCCCTGTTTGTAACACTGACAAATGGCCATCTGTTTTTCCTGAACATGTTTTTACAGTAATCTAATTCCTGGGCAATATATTCCAAATCACCATAAGAAGACATCTCCTGTCCCAGATGCCTGAGGCGTGCCTTTCGTATGTGGGTCAGCTTATCCGGATCTATTATAAGGCCTACTATTTTTCTCTGATCCATAAAGAAAAGTTCCTGCGGCGGGGGTATATCCAGAACTATCGGGACATTTGCAACCTTCCACCCCTCTTTGGCAAGATAAATACTAAGGGGTGTCTTAGTGGTCCTCGAAACTCCAAGCAATGCAATATCAGCATCCACCATTGTCCGGAGGTTCTGGCCGTCATCATGTTTTACTGTAAAATCTATGGCCTCTATGCGCCTGAAATAATAATCATCTATCTTATGCAGCAGGCCTGGTTTTGCCTGAGGAGATTTACCAAGGTACAGGGAAAGGGTTTCAAGAAGGGGGCCGATTATATCAATGGTAAGGAGCTGGTACTTATGTGCCTCTTCTTTAAGAGTGCTCCGCAATCTGTCAGAAACCAGAGTATGTACCACAAGCGCTCTTACCTCTGCAGCCTCTTTAACTAAACTTCGTATATGATCATCAGACCTTACATGCCCGGTTCTGGATATGATAACATCCTTTTTCTTAAACTGTGAAAGGGCTGCAAGTGTAACCGTCTCTGCTGTCTCACCTGTTGCGTCTGAAATAACGTAGATATAGTACTCGGCTTTTTTTGTGTCATCTGACATGTGTACATTATAGTATAAGTTAAAACCCATAGCAAACATCCTGAAAATTATGTTATATTAACTTCCATGTCAACACAGATAATGTTTCCATTAGATTTTTCTGATATTACGCAGGCAATCAGATATGTTGAACTTTTAAAAGACCATGTAAGTGTCTTTAAAATAGGACTCGAATTATTTGTAAACAGCGGGCCGGATGCTATCAAAGCCGTATTGGGGGCAGGGGGTAAAGCGATCTTCCTTGATTTAAAATTTCACGACATCCCTGAGACCGTACGCCGCGCACTCCAGAGTCCATTTATAAAAGACGTTGAGTTTGTTACTGTCCACAGTTGTGATGGTTTGGGCATGTTGTCTGCCGCTGCAAAGAGCGTATCTCCAAACACTAAGATTCTTGGTGTTACCGTGCTTACAAGCCTCGGTGAACATGAAATAAAAGACACCCTGCTTTTAAGAGAAGGCATTTCAATGATTGACCTCGTCCTTCACAGGGCAAAGATGGTAAAAGATGCAGGGTGTGCCGGAATAGTCTGCTCAGGCCATGAAATATCTGAAATAAGAGGACGCCTTGGAAAAGATTTTATTATTGTAGTTCCGGGAGTACGCCCCATCTGGTCGCTTGTAAAAGGAGATGATCAGAGCAGGATTGTAACACCCCGTGATGCCGCACTAAAAGGGGCTGATTACATTGTGGTTGGCCGCCCGATAAGAGACGCAAAAGACCCTGTTGAAGCCGCTAAAAATATACAGTTTGAGATGGAACATTAATTAAGTTCTTAATTTTATTGGTGCGCCTGGCATGATTTGAACATGCAACCACTTGATTCGTAGTCAAGTACTCTATCCAGTTGAGCTACAGGCGCTTTTGGTAATGTGAAGAGTATTTTCCGGTAAATTCCTTAAATTGTCAAGTAATTGTACGGAACATGTGAAAAATACAGAGACAAGATTATCAAAAAGAAAAGGAGAAAAATAAAATGCAGAAAATCATTATTCCACTAATTGGGATATTAATTCTTTTTTTAGCATCACCTGTATGGGCAGGCGAATCGCTTCTAAAGACGCTTGAAAAAAAGGGGGTCATAAGCGAGGAAGAATATTCATACATACTGGCAGACCAGTTAAAAGAAAATAAATCCCTTCTGCCAAAGGCCATTGAAGGTTTGAGCATTGGCGGAGCTGCCTTTCTTGATTATTCTAATGGTAAAGAAAATAATGGAATAGAATATAACAAGTTCGCTCTCACAAGGGGATATATAAATATTAAGAAGGATATAACCCCGTGGTTAAAGGCACGTATTACACCGGATGTAACTCAGATAACTGATTCAGGAAATTCCCAGAGGGGTGATTTAGAATTAAGGATGAAATACTACTATGCAGACTTTCTTCTCTCTGACAGTGGATTCTTTACTGACAATGTCCTGCGCGCAGGCCTCTCCCCGATCCCGTGGATAGATTTCCTGGAAAACATAAACATATACAGAATGCAGGGGGCGATGTTTCAGGAGAGGTTTAATAATATTAATTCCGCAGACCTCGGCATAAGTTTAATCGGTAATTTCGGAGACAAGCTCAGCAAGGACTCGCAGGAAGCAGTGGGTTACAGCACGCCTTATTCGGGAAAATACGGCGGGTATTACATAGGCATATATAATGGAAGCGGATACAAAGCTGTTGAAGAAAACAGTGATAAGGTTATCGAAGGCAGAATAACCTTTAGACCTATGCCTAATTTACTCCCAGGCTTACAGCTCTCATATTTTGGCTTATCCGGTAAAGGCAACAAGAATACAAGCCCTGATTGGCAAACGCAGGCAGGCTTACTGAGTTTTCAGAATAAACATATAGTCTTTACCGGCGAATACGTTGAGGCAAAAGGCAATCAGAATGGTGATAATGAAATAGATAAGAAAGGCTATTCTGTATTTGGAGAATTTAAAATCCCTGCTCACAATAATGCGGCTGTTATGGCAAGGTACGATTTTTGGGATCAGGATATTTACACTAATAATGATGAGCAGAGCGTGATAATCGGAGGTTTCAGCTATCGCCTCTACGCTAACAATATTATCCTTGCTGCTTATGAGCTAAGGCATTATTATGATCCGTCCAAGATGGATGATCAGAAAGAACAGCTTATTTATCAGTTAAGTTTCTAAATTTACGGAATAAAAACAAACTAAAACTCATTCCTATAGATGACGGAAAAGGTTCAAATGGCAGGAATGTTGCGGTGCATTGACGTTTCAATTCCTTATAGGCGCAATGAAATTTTCAACCAATATTACTTTCCGTTATATAATCTTCTAAGTTTCAATTCCTTATAGGCGCAATGAAATTTAAATCCAG
>JAHFER010000019.1:9296-14192 GCA_023248365.1 Nitrospirota bacterium | reverse complement strand
AGGTCAGCATTACATGTTGGGTCTGTCATTCCGGCTTGATACTAATAATACTTCCGGGACTCCTGATGACAGATTTTATGGTATCTCCTTTTTCCGGTCAATCGGCAGAAGTGATTTACATAGGCCGGCATGGGTTAATAAACTTGATTCCAACTTTGATCCGATAATGGATGGGACTCCGTATGTTATCATCTGGAGAAAGATCTCCGGCAGTTCAACATTTACATTGATGGATTATAAGAAATTGACAGCCGCAGATGGAGTTATAGATGGCACCGGTGCATTAAAGGCATGGTCTGCTATAGTAATGTCTATGCAGGAAAGGTATCAGACGGATGGCAGTGGTAATTACATTCTTGACGGGTTTGGAAACAGGATAAGAGAAAATCTTATAACAGGTTATGTTCAGGGTGCCTCTGCCTATCCAAGAAATACGGTCAACTGGAATTTCAATAATTTTAATCTTGTTGCCTGGGGTTGGCATTTGTCTGGTCAAACTGTTATTGCTCCTCAGACTGTAATTGATGGCACATTGACATCTTCAAACTTTGATATCAGGAGGCCGGAGGAGATTGGTATCCACGGTTATTATGACAGCAACGCTGCAAATGATCAGTTCTTTGATGATTTTTCAAGTAATTTTACCGGCACCGGAGGAATTCAGTATTAATGTATTAAATGTTGTTGACATCAGAAAATCGTTAATGGTAATATCAGTCATCAATATAAATTGGTAAATTAGTAAATCAATTATGTGGGTATTTTCCAGCGTAAATTAATTATTAAATTCCTCGCCTCAGGATTCTATTCAGGCTATTCTCCATTAGCGCCAGGTACAGCAGGAAGCCTTGTCGGAATTCTTTTATACATACTCTTAAAAAATATATCAAGTGCCTCATATATAACTGTTGTTGCATTATTAATTGTCACCGGGGTCTACATATCTGCTCAGGCAGAGAATATATTTCAGAAGAAGGACTGCTCCAATATTGTGATAGATGAGATAGCAGGTATGCTCATTACACTTGCCTTCCTTCCCGGAGGTATAAAATTTATAATAACAGGTTTTATAATGTTCCGTATTTTTGATATTATTAAGCCCTTTCCTATAAGAACTATTGATAGGAATTTAGGAGGCGGATGGGGTATAATGCTTGATGATGTTCTTGCAGGGGTATTTGCAAATTTGTCCCTGAGGGCATTGGGCTGGGTGATGGGATGGTAGAGGAGATTATCGGGCGTTTGCTTAAAGAGAAGGGCTTGACAATTTCAACTGCGGAATCCTGCACAGGCGGGCTTGTTGCACACAGGATAACCAACGTGTCAGGCAGTTCGGATTATTTTGAAAGCGGGGTAATTACCTATAGCAATGAAGCTAAGATTGACTTATTAAAAGTCCCGGAAGAGACCATAAAAACTCATGGCGCTGTAAGCGGTCAGACAGCGGTTGCAATGGCTGAAGGTATAAGGATATTGCGGAATACGGATATTGGGATCGGGATAACAGGTATTGCCGGCCCAACCGGAGGTACTGCAACAAAACCTGTTGGACTTGTATACATTGCCTTATCTGCCTCATCTTGTGTAGAATGTAAGGAATTCAGATTTGCCGGTGACAGAGAAGGAATTAAATTAAAGGCATCAGAGGCGGCATTGGACATGATAAGGGGATTTTTAGAAAATTATCAATTAATAGTTTGATGATTTGTTATTAATTTTATGCGCTGCTTTATCTCAATATCTATTCCTGAAGAAATAAAGAAAGGGATGACTGCGATACAGGACAGGCTTAAGAAATCCGGCGCTGATGTCTCATGGACAAAACCGGATGGGATGCACCTGACCCTTAAATTTCTTGGAGATACACCTGGAGACAAAGGGGAAAATAAGATTACCAATATTGAAACTGCGCTAAACATAGCAGTTAAAGGTATCAGCCCTTTTACACTTGATGTGTCCGGTATGGGAGTGTTCCCTAACATAAGGCGGCCCCGGGTTGTGTGGATTGGCCTTAATGAAAATGGACATAACCTCACTAAGCTTCAAAGAGGAATTGAAAGAGAACTTGAACAGGCCGGATTCCCTGCTGAAAAGAGGATATTTACTCCACACCTGACACTGGGGCGTATACGGTCTTATAAAAAAATAGAGCAGTTATTGAATATTATGGAAGAAGAAAAAGACGCAGGGTATGGCAGCTTCAGAGTCTCAGATATTCACCTTATGAAGAGCGAATTAAGACCTGAGGGAGCGGTGTATACAGAACTTTATTTATTGGAATTGAAAGGAGAATGAATATGGGCGAAAGAGAACAAAAGACAAAGGCATTGGATCTTGCCCTTGCACAGATTGAAAAACAGTTTGGAAAAGGGGCTATCATGCGATTGGGAACAAGCGGCCCCCTTGCAGACCTTCCTGTTATATCTACGGGCTCTCTTGGTCTTGATATAGCACTCGGGGTTGGAGGGATGCCGAGGGGAAGGGTGGTAGAGATATATGGACCGGAGTCATCCGGTAAGACAACCCTTTCTCTCCATGTTATTGCAGAGGCACAGAAGAACGGAGGGTCAGCGGCCTTTATAGATGCCGAGCATGCCCTTGATATTGGTTATGCAGGAAAACTTGGTGTTAATACGGATGACCTTCTTGTTTCACAGCCTGATACCGGCGAGCAGGCGCTTGAGATAGCAGAGACGCTTGTGAGAAGCGGCGCAGTGGATGTGATTGTTGTAGACTCAGTAGCGGCACTTGTCCCAAGGGCGGAGATAGAGGGAGAGATGGGCGATTCCCACATGGGATTGCATGCAAGGCTGATGTCCCAGGCACTGAGAAAATTGACAGCCTCAATAAGCAAATCCATGACAACCGTGATTTTTATCAATCAGATAAGAATGAAAATCGGTGTGATGTTCGGGAATCCTGAGACTACCACAGGAGGCAATGCACTAAAGTTTTACGCGTCAGTCAGATTAGACATCAGGAAGATTGAATCAATAAAAGATGGACAGGAGATTACAGGTAACAGGGTAAGGGTGAAGGTTGTAAAGAACAAGCTTGCCGCCCCCTTTAAACAGGCGGAGTTTGACATACTTTTTAATGAAGGCATATCTAAGCTTGGTGAATTAATAGATATTGGCGTAGAAAAGGGTGTAATTGAAAAAAGCGGGTCATGGTATTCGTGTAAAGGTGAGAGGATTGGTCAGGGCAGGGAGAATGCGCGTCTTGCATTAAGGGATAATCCTGCTTTAGCCAAGGATGTAGAAGTCCGAATAAAAGAGGCCAGCGGCCTGCATAAGGTGGAGACTAAAGTGCAGGAAACAAAAACTCCTTAAGGATAACAAAAATGGATGTTAATGAACTCCTGACAACAGTAGTATCAAAGCATGCGTCTGATCTGCATATCAAGGTCGGTTCATTCCCCATAGTCAGAATAAACGGGGAGCTTACGCCTATAGAAGAAATGCCTAAGATAACGCAGGAGGATGCCTTATCCATAGTGTCAACTGTAATGACTGATGCACAGAAGAGGCGGTTTATTGAGAAAAAGGAGATTGACCTTTCTTATGGCGTCTCCGGGCTTGGACGTTTCAGGGTAAATGTATTTCAGCAGAGGGGCACGATCGGTATGGTCTTCAGGGTAATCCCCATGAAGATTTCAACAATAGAAGAGTTAGGTCTTCCAAAGATACTTGAGAAGCTTGCGTTAGAGCCGAGAGGCCTGATACTTGTTACAGGTACAACCGGAAGCGGTAAGTCCACAACGCTTGCAGGTATGATTGAACATATCAACATGTATAAGACAATGCATGTTATGACAATAGAGGACCCAATTGAATTTCTGTACAGGGATAAAAAGAGCCTGATAAATCAGAGGGAGATTGGCAATGACGCAGATACCTTTGCAAATGCACTCAGGAGCGCTCTGCGGCAGGACCCTGATGTTATACTCGTAGGTGAGATGCGTGATTTTGAGACTATATCAACTGCGCTGACTGCTGCTGAGACAGGTCATCTTGTACTCAGCACACTTCACACAGTAGACGCATCAGAAACAATCAACAGGATAATTGCAGTATTCCCGCCATATCAGCAGAAGCAGGTAAGGATGCAGCTTGCATCTGTTATCAGGGGCATAGTTTCTCTAAGGCTTGTCCCCAGGACGGATGGAAAGGGGAGGGCTCCGGCTGTAGAGGTAATGATTGCTACTGCTACTATCAGGGAGTGTATTATTGATCCTGAAAAGACAAGAAAGATTAATGATCTGATTGCCGCAGGTTCATCCCAGTATGGAATGCAGACATTTGATCAGTCTTTTTATAAATTGTATAAGGCAGAGTTGATAAGTTATGAAGAGGCGCTAAGGCGATGCAGTAATCCTGATGACTTTGCATTAAAGGTAAAAGGTATACAGTCAGCGAGTGATATGAGGTGGCAGGAAAAATGAAAGACAGAAGACAGAAGTCAAAAGGCAGAAGTGATGCAGGGGCGGGGCTTGTCCCCTCCCGCCAGCCAGTAGTAAGAAGTCAGGAGACGAATAGAGAAGAAGGCTTTGATCAATTTAAGCGGGCTAATGCTGCGGCCCTGGGATTATTGAGTTTATGTGACAGAACTAAAAAAGATCTGAAAGACAGGTTATTAAAAAAGGGGTATGCAGCAGAAGTTATAAACAGGGTGATCAGGGGATTAGAATCTGAAGGGTATATCAATGATGAGTTGTTTGCCTTTAAATTTACATATGATGCAGTGATGAGGAAATGCCTTGGCCCTGGGATCGTCAGGCAGGGATTGCAGGAGAAGGGTATTAGCAGAGAGATTATAGATGATGCAGTTCGCAGGATTTTCCAGGATAATGATGAGAAGGCCATTGCCAGAAAGGCACTGATGAAGATTCACCTC
>JAHFER010000019.1:0-9286 GCA_023248365.1 Nitrospirota bacterium | reverse complement strand
ATTCATCCCCGTTTTGGCACTCTGTTATCAGGTGGAAAGGAAAAGGGGAAGATGGCAGAGGCCAGATTAAAAGAAATAAAGAGGCTGTCAGATTATCTTAGACGAAGGGGTTTTTCCTATGATATTATTGGTGACACAATAAGGGAGATTGAAAAAGAGAATGACGTCTGACGATATAAGGAAACTTTTCTTTGAGTATTTTGCAGGCAAGGGGCATGTAATAGTACCGAGTTCCTCCCTCATACCCCAGGACGACCCCACGCTCCTTTTTACTAACGCCGGTATGGTTCAGTTCAAACGCGTGTTTACCGGTGAAGAGAACAGGAGTTACAAACGCGCAGTCTCAATACAGAAGTGTCTCAGGGCAGGGGGGAAGCACAATGACCTTGAGAATGTTGGATATACAGCAAGGCACCATACATTCTTCGAGATGCTCGGCAATTTTTCCTTTGGAGATTATTTTAAAAAAGATGCGATAGAGATGGCCTGGGATTTTCTCACAAAGGTTCTGCGGTTGCCGACAGACAAACTCTATGTGTCAGTGTATAAAAAGGATGACGAGGCTTATGATTTATGGGAGAAGATGATTGGTATACCAACAAAAAGGATCGTGCGCCTCGGTGAAAAGGATAACTTCTGGCAGATGGGTGATACAGGGCCGTGCGGGCCATGTTCTGAAATACTGATAGATCAGGGACCTGATGTTGGGTGCGGCAGGCCGGAGTGTGCTATTGGCTGTGATTGTGACAGGTATCTTGAGTTATGGAACCTTGTATTTATGCAGTATGACAGAAAGACCAATGGAGAACTTATACCTCTTCCAAAACCATCTATTGATACAGGTATGGGCCTTGAACGTGTTACAGCCGTTGCCCAGGGTGTGAAGAGTAATTATGACTCTGATATTTTTGGACCAATTATAAAGTCATTATCCGGCGATTTTGGTGTGCCATATAATTCTGAACATGGAACATCCCTGCGGGTAATTGCAGATCATCTGAGGGCAATTACATTCCTTATCAGCGATGGTGTGATACCTTCCAATGAAGGAAGGGGATATGTTCTCAGGCGAATAATACGCAGGGCAAGCAGGCACGGGAGGCTTGCAGGTTTGCAGGAGTCCTTCTTATACAAGGGTATTGGCTATGTTGTGGAGTATATGAAGGGTGCATATCCGGAACTCAATGCAAGCAGTGAGATTATATCTGCCATTACAAGGAGAGAGGAAGAGGGCTTTATTCATACGCTTGAGCAGGGCATGAAGATCCTCGATGACCTGATAACACGTGTTAAAGAAAAGGGAGAAGGTATTTTACCAGGCGAAGAACTCTTCAAGTTATATGATACGTATGGATTTCCGCTGGACCTTACAACAGATATAGCAAGAGAGCATAATCTGACATTAGACGAGGCCGGTTATAATACTGCAATGGAGGAACAGAGAGACCGTGCCAGACGTGCAGGGCTTGGTGAAGAGAAGATAAAGCCTGTATATAAGACTCTGAAATCCACTGTTTCTACCAGGTTTGTCGGCTATGAGCGCCTGGAACATAGTGGAAAGGTACTTGCCATAATAAAAGACGGCAATATCGTGAGCAGCGCCGGGGCGGGTGATGAGGTTGAAGTGGTTTTTGATTCCACCCCATTTTATGGAGAGTCAGGAGGTCAGGTTGGTGATAAGGGGATTGGAATAGGTCCCGGAGGCGGTATGGATATTATAGATACCATTAAGCCGCTTGATATTATTATTAATAAAGCCCGTATTACTTCAGGCTCTGTCAGTACAGGTGAGGAGTGGATTTTAAAGGTCAGCAGGGCCTCCCGTCAGGCAACAGCAAGGAGCCATACGGCCACTCATATGCTACATGCGGCATTAAGACAGGTAATAGGTGAGCATGTCAAGCAGGCAGGCTCTCATGTATCGCCGGACAGACTGCGCTTTGACTTCATACATTTTAAACCACTTTCAGATATTGAGATTGAGAGGATTGAAGATCTGGTGAATGAAAAGATAAGGGAGAATATCCAGGTTGTCACAGACGTGATGGATGTTTCACAGGCACTTAAGACCGGCGCTATGGCGCTGTTTGGCGAGAAGTATGGAGACAAGGTCAGGGTGGTGCAGGTGCCCGATTTTAGTAAAGAACTGTGCGGGGGAACTCACTGTAAAGCCACTGGTGATATTGGAGTTGTAAAGATTTCAGCAGAGAGCAGTATTGCCTCCGGTGTCAGGAGGATAGAGGCATTGACAGGAGAGGCATCTCTAAAATACCTTACTGAGTCAGATAAAACCGTAGCAGAGGTCGGCGATATATTAAAGGCAAAACATAACGAAGTCAGGAGCAGGGCAGAGAAATTAGTATCACAGTTAAAAGAGCAGGATAAGGAGATAGAACGTCTTAAGGGGCAACTGAACGCATCAAAGACAAAGGAGATTTCCTCTGAGATTTGTGAGATAAATGGTGTAAAGGTGATTTCAAAGAAGACAGATCCAATGACCGCAGAAGAACTCAGAAATTTTGCAGAATCCCTCCGTTCTAAAATAAACTCAGGCATTGTTGCAGTTGGGACAGAGAAGGATGAGAAGGCGTCAATCATAATTATGGTCACTAAGGACCTTGCTTCTAAGTTTGATGCAAGGGAGATAATAAAAGATGTAGCCGTGCTCGTAGACGGCCGAGGTGGAGGCAGAGCCGACATGGCCCAGGCAGGCGGCAAGCGGCCAGAGGCTTTATCAGAGGCGATGAATAAGGTGTTTGAGGTGGTTGAGGGTATAGTGAGAACACAGAAAGGGGGCAGTTATGTTTGACATTGTTCGTAAGGCATTATTAGCCGGACTCGGTGCACAGGAGAAGGCAAAGGAATTGGTTGAAGACCTCGTAAAAAAAGGTGAACTGAACCAGAGTGACGGGGCTAAATTGATTAAAGAAGTAATGGAGAAGGCAGAAAAGGGGACCGAAGAGATTGATAAAAAGGTTGGTGCGATTGTCCAAAAGACCCTTGAGAAATTGAATCTGCCTAATAGAAAAGATATAGAAGCCCTTGAAAAGAATGTTCAGGAGTTAACTAATCGCATAAAGAGAATAGAAGAGACAAAAGGCGCGTAATAAAGTTCAAATGACAACATCCAAATTTACCGCTGAGGACGCAGAGAGCGCAGAGAACTTATTGATATAAAGGAATTTCCTCTGTGTCCTCCGCGCTCTCTGCGGTGAAAAAGGTTTTTACGAGGCCATCAACTTTGACTTTTAATTTCGAACTTAATACTTTATATGCGTATAATTGCCCTTGACGTTGGAGACAGAAGGATCGGTGTTGCTATATGCGACGAGCTTGAGATCTCTGCCAACGGCCTTATTACTATAGATCGCCAGTCTAAAAATTTTCTGGGACAGATTAAAGATATTTTAGATGAGTATAATGTAGAAGAGATAGTTGTAGGTATGCCTGTGATGATGAATGGAACTATGGGCATCCAGGGGGAGAAGGTAATCAAATTTATTGAAGAGCTTAAGAACGAAATAAACATACCAATTAAATTATTCGATGAGCGTTTAAGCACAAAATTGGTGGAGAAGGCATTGATTGATGCAGATATGCGCAGGGATAAGCGGAAGAAGATAATTGATCAGTTATCCGCAGTAATTATTCTGCAGGACTACATGAGCAGCAGGAGCAGAGGATAAATTGACGAAAAGAATTAAAATCGGCCAGGTTGCAGCCATCATTGGAGTAGTTGCAGTATTGATATTCCTGTTGTTCATAGCAGGTTACAGCAGTTTTTTTTCAACAGTAAAAAGCGGAAATATTGAAGGCCGTGAGTTTAATGTGCCTGAAGGTGTTACCCTGCGTTGGATAGCAAATAATCTCGAAGAACAGGGTTTTATCAGGAGCAGTACGTTATTTCTCATTGCAGGAAAGTTCATGGTATCTGAAAAGGAGATTATGGCAGGAGATTATGTGTTTCCTCCGAATATCAATCTCTTTGATATACTGCTGTTCTTTAAATACGGAAAGGTAAACTACCGCAAGATAATGATTCAGCCTGGTTACGATATAAACAAGATTGCAGAATTGCTTGAATCAGAGGGGCTTGTTGATGCAAAAAAATTTAAGGAACTGACAAAAGACAGGGATCTGATAGATTTACTTGGGATAGATGTTCTAAATCTTGAGGGCTTTCTTTACCCGGATACATATTATTTCTTCAAGGGGACCAGCCCGAAAAAGATGGTGAAAAAGATGGTACTGAGGTTTAAAAATGCGTTTACCCCTGACCTTGCTGAAAAGGCTTCAAATCTGAAGATGTCAGAAAAGGATGTAATTACACTTGCCTCTTTAATCGAAAAAGAGGCTGTTGCAGAAGGGGATAGGCCGCTTATATCAGCAGTATTTTATAACAGGCTTAAAAAGAAGATGCCTCTTCAGTGTGACCCTACTGTTATATATGCCCTCGGAAGCGGTTTTAATGGTGACCTCAAAAAGGAGAACCTTAGCTTTAAATCTTCATATAATACATATATAAACCGTGGCCTTCCTCCGGGTCCGATAGGAAGTCCTGGTATTGAGTCCATAAGGGCCGCACTATATCCGGCAAATGTAAATTATCTCTATTTTGTTTCAAAGAATGATGGCACACACCAATTCTCAAAAAACCTTGCAGAGCATAACAGGGCAGTGGCTGTTTATCAGAAGCCGCTGGGGTTGAACAAGTTATTAAGGTAGTTTTATCTATCGCGGAACCGGATGAGTCTTGATGGACTCGTAAAAAGTCATGGAAGCGGACGGCTTTGTAAAAAGCTCCAGGTGCAAGGCGCGCAAATCCTGAGGAATGAGGCGTACGTTGTCGGTACGCCGCAATGACGAAGGATGTAGCGCAACGCCGCAGATGGACTTTTTACGAAGCCGTCAGACTTACAGCTTCCCTGATTTCAATATAGCCCAGACAAGCCACAGGCCCAGGAAACCGGCGATAAGATAACCTGCAACACCTATTACAGGGTAACCAAGAAAGAGCGGCCCCATGGGGGTCTGCATGATTATGGAAGAACCTACGATAATAGCGGCAATTATAAGGCTGAAAGACAATCTGTTGCTTGCCTTGTCTATGTGAAGTTCAAGGTCTTCAAGTTTATCATGCTTTACTTCTATCTCTATCCGGCCTTCTTTAAGATGCTTTAACAAATGCTTAAAGTCGTGAGGAAATGTCCTCAGGATACGGTTTAGTTCAATGCCCACATTGATTAAATTCTTGTAAATTCCGGCGGGTCTGAATAACCTTTTACGAAACAAGGTCTCTGTATAAGGCCTGATGTTTTCTACCAGATTAAAATCAGGATCAAGGGTTCTTACTATTGACTCAACGGTCATGAATGTCTTACCAAATAATAGAAGGTCAGTAGGAAGTTTTATGTAGTAATGCCGTCCAATAGATACAAGGCCGTCCATAAACCCGGCAAAGGAAAATTCCTTTAAAGGTATGTCATAGTATCTTTCAAAAAAATCCCTTAAATCTCTTTTGAATGCCTTTTGGTCGAGCTCTCCATCTAAGATTCCCACTTCAAGATAAACATCCATCATCCTGTCAATATCCTTGTCCATGAAGGCGAGGAATATATTTGCCAGGTTATCCACCATCTCATCATCCAGGTGTCCCATAATCCCGAAGTCATGGAAACAGATGCGGCCGTTATCAAGAAAAAATACATTGCCGGGATGAGGGTCTGCGTGGAAAAAACCGTGTTCAAATATCTGGATTAAATAGATTTCATTAAAATTCTTTGCTAATCTTTGTCTGTATTTTATATCCCCATCTATATCCGTAACCTTTTTCCCCACAGAATATTCAATTGTAAGGATATGATTACCGCTGAACTCCCATATTACCTCAGGAACATATACGGTTTTTGAATTTTTAAACATCTCCCTGAATCTATCTGCGCTCCTGCCCTCAAGTCTGAAGTCTAATTCCCTTGTAATTGAACGGGAAAACTCTTCTACCAGACCGACAGGGTCATACAGCCTGGCCTCTGGGATATACTTTTCCATTAACTTAGCCAGATTTGCCAGGATATTCAGGTCAGTGTCTATTATCGCTTTGATGCCAGGCCGTTGAATTTTGACAACTACATCTTTTCCATTAAAGAGCTTTGCCCTGTGAACTTGACCGATGGATGCTGCCGCAAGTGGTATTTCATCGAATGATGCAAAAAGTTTTTCTACAGGTTTTCCAAACTGGGATAAGATTTCTTCTCTGACCTGCTCTAAGGAAAAAGGAGGAACATTGTCCTGGAGTTTCTGGAGTTCAATTATGAAATCCTCAGATAAAATGTCCCTCCTGAAACTTAATATCTGACCGAATTTGATAAAGGTTGTGCCGAGCTCTTCAAGTACCAATCTGAATTGTCCGGCGGCATTCTTTGGGATTATTTCCCGCTCAGGTATCCGGAACAGTCTTTTCCCAAGCGGGATATAACTCTGAAGATTTAATTTGTCTACTACATAACCAAACCCATATTTTATAAGGGTATTAAGTATCTGACGGACACGTTGAAGATCTCTGTAAGTCTGCCTGAAATTGTAAAAAGGCATAAGTTACATCTACCTGGATTCCTCAATGTCATCCATGCAATTAATTGTCACTATCCCCTTTCATTCCGCGCATTCCCATCCCATGCATGGAAGAATGATGCCCCATCCATCCAAGGATACTGTCTGCCAGTATTCCATATTGTTCCTCTGAGAGAAATTCTCTTGTCTTTAGCAGAGAGTCTACCCGGAATTTATTAAGGCTGGTTTTTAAGGCTTCTAATTTATCTAAAGCTTCTTTTATACTTTTTGCATCAGTCTTTTTTGTCTTCAAAAGCCAGTTTAAATCCATTTCAGCGATCTCTATTTCAGCACCTTTTCTTAACATCTCTTTTCGATATTCATAGAAGATCTTCCCGAGTTTTTCATTTTCCGCTTCTGAAAGATTAAGTTTTTCCTTTATCATCTCCCATGCGTTCATTCCCATATTCATCATGGGCCTCATCCCGTGATCTTTCTTACAATATACATCATCCGTTTCATTGCTCATCATATCGGGTGATTCATGCGTATACATTTTATCCATGGCTATTGCCAATCTGCTGCTAAACAGGATTAGTACAGATAAAAATACTAATGATAAAAGTTTTCTTTTTTTCATTGTTTCCTCCCCTTTGTTAATGTTAAATTGTTAAATTAATTGGTTACAGGCAAGCCTAAAACATGGATGAAATATACTGAGTTGCGGCCCTTGTATTCCAGTCTCTGCTCCCCTGAACCTTTCCAATTATCGCACCTTTTGCATTAATAAAATAGGTAGTTGGAACTGCCCAGATCTTATAATTATCTGAGACCACATAATCATAATCCAGAAGAGCTGGAAATGTTAACTTATATTCTTTCATAAACCCGCTTACGTCCTCTTTGCTGTCACCTGAGGCAACAGAAAGTATTACAAACCCTTTATCTTTGAACTGCTGGTATACCTTTTCCATTGAAGGCATTTCCATCCGGCAGGGATTACACCACGTAGCCCAGAAGTTGAGCATTACAACCTTTCCCCGGTAACTTTTCAAATTTATTTTTTTGTTAGTTATGTCTTTTAATGTAAAGTCCTTAGCCTCTGAAGGCTTTGGGTATTCCTGTATCCCGAGATAGCCGGCATAATTGCTGCTCTCTGCGAGAGAAGATTCTGTATAGTGCAGTCCTGAACCAATACTTAAGGCAATTGTAAACAGTATGGTCAGGCAGACTTTTCTGCTGAAGATTAATCTTATGGTCTTTTTTGCCGGAAACATGTTCAATTGTGTATTGGATGATAACATGCAATTAATTCATACGTCAAGTCAAGATACGGTTTTTCCCGAACGGAGCTCCTGCAAAAGGTCCTCGGCAACATTGACAACATCCCCCACATCTTTGGCATAACCGTCCACTCCGATCTCTTCTGCAAATTTTTTGGTAGTAACTGCTCCGCCAATCATGATCTTGTAAGGAAGATTATTTTTCCGCACAGTGTCTCTTACTATCTGCATCTGCATCATTGTTGTTGTCATAAGAGCGGAAAGTCCGATAATATCGGCATTGTATTTTTCTGCGGCATTAAGTATGTCCTCAGAAGGAACATTTTTTCCGAGGTCTATAACCTCAAAGCCGAAATTCTTTAACATCATACTGCATATATTCTTCCCGATGTCGTGGATGTCCCCTTTCACAGTAGCCATGATAATTGTCCCCTTTTTCGCTACCCCTCCGTCTTTTTCAATAAGAGGCGCTAATATGTCAACCCCTTTCTTCATCGCCTCTGCAGAGGCAACAAGATGAGGTATAAACTTCTTTCTCTCTGCAAACAAGTCTCCGAGATGCCTGATGGCCGGGGTCATTATATTGAGGAATATATTGCCAGGCTCGATACCCTCTTCAACCCCTTTTTTAACAAGTACCACAATGCTGTCTCTGTCCCCCTCCAGAACTGCATTGTAAATCTTTTCACTGGTACTGAGTTCCGGTTTATTTTCCTCTTTTTTACTTGATGGGGCATCTTCCTTTTGTTTAATCTTTTCCTGAATCGCTATGTATTTTCTGCAGCCCGGATCCCTTCCTGCAAAAAGGCTTGAAGCAGATACTGCATTGTGCATGTCCGGATCATAGGGATTAATAATAGCCGCATCAAGACCATATCCGATTGCCATACCCAAAAAGGTGTTATGGATGTACTTTCTGTTTGGAAGCCCGAATGAGACATTACTTATGCCAAGTATGGTTGGACAGCCGAGCTCCTGTTTTATCAGACGAATAGTTTCAAGTGTCTGGGCGGATGCCTCCTGCGCAGCAGATACAGTAAGGGCAAGGCAGTCAAATATGATGTCTTCTTTCCGTATCCCGTATTTCAGCGCCTGTTCGAGGATCTTTTCTGCGTTCTTTAAACGTTCTGATGCCTTTTCAGGTATATCATTGCCGGCAAGGAGCGCTACCACAGCGGCGCCATATTTTTTTATAACAGGAAACAATAAATCCATGCGTTCAGGTTCTGCATTTACACTGTTTACCAGGGCCTTTCCAGCATACACTTTAAGCCCCTTTTCTATGGCCTCAATACTGGAACTGTCAATAACAAGCGGTAAATCTACAACGGTTTGAATTGATTCTACTGCACGCCCCATATTACCGGGCTCGTCTGTCATGGGAACACCAACATTTACATCAAGCGCCATAGCGCCTGCCTCAAATTCACTCCTGGCCTCTGTTATAACCATAT
>JAHFER010000215.1 GCA_023248365.1 Nitrospirota bacterium | reverse complement strand
GATACATCAGGGACTATATAGGTTGTTTCAGATATCGAAAAGTTCCTTGCGGGTTTTGGTTCCAGGCCCTCTATAATCCTGACTGCTGCCCTTATATCATCCATTGGGCAGATGTGCTGTCGGGCGATCTGTTGATACCTCCTTTTTTCTATGTCTGCCAAATTGTTAAGGATAATTTTCTCTGCAAGACTGCCGCTCAGGCCAAGTGACCTTAGTTGCAGGAGCAGACATTCCTGAAGGTCTGCAGCGGCAATACCAGGAGGATCAAATCCCTGGACAATCTTTATTGAATCTCTGACCGTCTCAACACCGGTTTGCATGGTGCTGGCTATCTCTTCATCAGTGGCCCTGAGGTAACCATTTTCGTCTATATTGCCGATGATTGCCTCGCAAATCTGTTTCATCTCTTCCGAAGTGTCTGATAGTCTCAATTGCCAGAGCAGGTGGTCGTAGATGTCCATCTCTTTTGTGGTGAATTGCTCGAATGAGGGCTGTTCAACAGTGCCTGGCGTAAAGTAGCCTATATCCCTGCCATCACTGCTGCGGTTGTCAAAATAATCTTCGACACCGCTGCCGCCGAGTCCTAACATCAGTTTCTCGAGAGGGGCCTCCGTATCATCGGTTTCCTCATGGGGTTCTATGCCCTCCATCTCTTCTCTGCTCAATTCTTCTCTCTCTTCGATGATTTCTTCAAGGAATGGATTTTCAGTGAGCTCCTGCGTGATCGCCTGTGATAATTCAAGCTGTGGCATCTGCAGAAGCTTTATCGCGAGCTGGAGCTGGGGAGTCAGTATGAGTTTCTGTGTAAGCTTTAGTTCTAATCTGTTTTCAAGTGCCATCAGAGTCTGAACCCCTCTCCCAAGTAAACCTCTTGGACCTTTGGATCGGAAACAAGTTTCTCAGGCGTGCCCTGATCCAGTATAGCGCCATTACTTATTATATAAGCCCTGTCTGTTATAGTCAGGGTATCCCTGACATTATGGTCTGTTATAAGGATGCCCAACCCCTTTTCCTTGAGGTATTGCAGCATCTTTTTTAATTCTATTATAGCAATAGGGTCTATGCCAGCGAAAGGTTCATCAAATAAAATAAACGTTGGATTTGTTGCAATGGCCCTTGCTATCTCCACACGCCTCCTCTCCCCGCCAGAAAGTCTGTAGGCATGTCTGCCTGAGAACTCGCCAAGGTTGAATTCTTCAAGGAGGCTGTTAACCTTTTCGGTTATTTCATCATTAGGATACTCTTTGATCTCAAGAATGGCCCTGAGGTTATCCTTCACCGTGAGCCTCCTGAATATTGACGGCTCCTGAGGCAGGTAACATATGCCCCTGAGCGCCCTTTTGTACATGGGAAGCTGGCTGATGTCTTCATTGTCAATAGTAATATAACCCTTGTTAGGCGTTATCATGCCCACTATCATATAGAAGGTTGTAGTCTTACCAGCACCATTTGGGCCTAGCAGACCTACTATCTCGCCTGTTGATAAATTTATGCTGAGATCGTTGACAGTGCATTTGCCCCTGTATTCTTTTGTAAGATTTTTTGCTTCAAGGATCATCTGGTTTATTCACTCAGGATTAAAGTCTAACGATTTTTTTTTGATTCCCTTTCTATGTATACCTTGCTGTTTTCTACTAATGATCGGTCGTCATCTATCAAGTAAATCATTCTTGTTCCAGAGACTATATTGTTTCCTTCCATAGCCTTTGGCTGACCTGTAAATATAACTTTCTCCTCATCGGAAAAATAAGTTGCTGCGTCAGATGTAATAACCCTTTCACCCCTGATCAGTTTTATGTTACCTTTGGCTTCTATCTTTGTTATCTTCCCTTCATCGGTATAATAGACAAACATCCTGTCAGAGTAAATTGTCATGGTATTTGTTTTTGCAATGACAGAGCCTTCAAAGAGGGCTGTATGAGCCTTGTTGTCAGCTGTCAGGGTTTCTGAAGTTATCACTGTGGGTCCCTTTGTTTCAAGCAGTTTGTTTTCACCAGAGGCAGTTGAAACAAAAAGAAAGAGGATAAGGCTGGTTATCAAAAAAAGTCCTGGGACTTTTTGAGATGATCTTCTGTGGGATTTGCTCACTACTCCTGGGGTTTTAGAAAAAAGTCGCTTTAACATTTTTCATGAGCTTTATTTTTTTGTTTTCGCTGGTGGCAAATCCATCACCCTCTATCCGGAACTTTGAGCCTTTAATCTGAATGTTGTTGTCAGAGGCCAATGTCTCTGTAGAAGGATTCCAATCAAGGCTTTTTACATATACCATGGAGTCTCTTGTTCGTATAGTTATATTATCGTTCAGGTGGAGATCATTGGTGTACAAGTTATACGTGCCTCTATCTGCATTCAGATTCACTCCAGCCCCCGGAATATTTATTGTAATTGAATCAATTAATGCACTTGACTCATCTTTTGAAAAGGCTGCCTTTTTTGCAGAAATAATCCATGAATCAGTCCCGTTTTTCTTGCCTATTATACTGATGCCTTCCATATAAGAAAGTGTGCTGTCAATTGATACTTCTTTCCTGTAATCCTTCTCTCTGTCGAGGAATAATAAGGATACAAAGGCCATACACAGGGATAAGAGGCCCCAGAAAATTGTACGGCCCGCAGGACGTTGCAGTATTGCTGAATACGAGTACTTCATCTATAAAAATTCTATCACATGGTAAAGGTCTTAGTAAAGGTAAATAATGGCTTGAGAAGAATTTAGATAGTGTTCTTATCTGCTATTTTTAGCGGTTATAGCCATGTGCATTATATCGACCGGGGGTTTTATGCCTGTCCATATCTCGAAGGCAAGGACACCCTGATGAAGAAGCATGCCAAGACCGTTGAGGGTTTTGCAACCTTTTGCCGAGACAAGTTTAAGAAGAGTGGTGTCTTTGTATATAAGGTCACAGACTGTCATCCTGCCTGTAATAAGAGAGATATTTACGGGGACAGGGTCAGAATCTTTTATGCCCAAGGGGGTGGCATTGATCAGCATGTCTATGTTATTTAAATTATCTAGACTTTTCATGCTTGCAACATTTGAACGTATAGCGCTCAGATCTGCCACAAGCCGTTCGAGTCTATTTTTATCTATGTCGAATATAAGCAATTTGGAAGTTTTTTCACTTAAATAATAGCTTATGGCCCTGCAGGCGCCGCCAGCACCGAGAATAAGGACAGTCTTTCCTTCAACGGGAATACCTGCTTCTGCTAAAGATGCCATAAAACCCCTTCCGTCAGTATTATAGCCAATCAGAGTTCCATCAGAATTAAGTATGGTGTTTATAGCTCCGATGAAAGAAGCCTCTTCACTGACCTTATCGATAAATGGTATTACATTTTCCTTATGTGGGATTGTAACATTTACTCCCCTAAGGTTAAATGCCCTGATTCCCCTTACAGCATCTCTCAATGTTTCAGGTCTTACAGAAAATGTGACATAACAGTAATCAAGCCCGAGATATTCAAAGGCTGCATTATGCATTAATGGGGAAAGACTGTGTTCAACCGGGTAGCCGAAGAGGCCTATGACTTTTGTTGTTCCGAGTATCTTCATATATAATTCTATTCTATGATAATGACGTTACAGCGTCAATTAACCCTTTTGGTGTTGATTCTATAACAACTGTTTTAATACCCAGCAAGTCCTCAACGGCATGACGCGATACATCATCGAGAAATATTTCTTCTCCCTCCCTCATGACAACATCTGGGATGAGTAAGACATCATCTTTGTTGGCAAATTCAGACAATGTTTTCATGACATCCCTTCCTGTAAGTAGCCCTGTTACCGTTACGGACCTCCCAAAGAAACTATTCTCTATAGGGATGGCTGTGATATCAATGCCTTCCTTTTCTGCAAGCTTTTCAATGAATTTTTTTAGATACGGATAGAAAGAGATGCCGGTAAATGTTATAAACCTTCTGCCTGATTTACCTGATGAAAGTCCTTTTTGCCTTCTAGAGA
>JAHFER010000214.1:2959-3965 GCA_023248365.1 Nitrospirota bacterium | reverse complement strand
AACCGTGTCTGTAAGGGAATATCCTGCTATTGTGAGAAGAGCTGTGACGAGTATGAGGTTTATCTCCCTCCCCATGAGGAAGAATACGCCGAGGACAGCAAGGACATCATGGAATGTCGCAATAGTCGCGCCAACTGCAAAATTGAATTTAAACCTGATGGCGATATAGGCAAGTATCCCGAGGGTTGCCATGGCAATAGCCTTTGCGGCATCTACCCTCAGTTTCCCTCCTACCTTGGGACCTATGACTGTAGTTGAATCAACCACATATTTATTTTCAGGAAGTCTCTGGCTTATTATGCCTGTTATCGCCTCTGATGCCTGTCCGAGCTGCTGCTCTGTCTTTTTAACTCTTATGAGTATCTTATTTACAGATGGAAGGTCCTGGAGATCAAAATCCCTGATGCCGCCATCCTCAAGGGCCTTTCTTACTGAGTGGAGGTTTACTGGTTTCTCGAACTTGAGCTGGATAGCTGTGCCCCCGGCAAAGTCAATGCCGAGATTTGCCCTGCCATTTGCTATCTGGACAATAGCTATTATGCCTATTATCGAGAGGATGCCTGAAAATATAATCGCAAATTTTCTTTTCCCGAGGAAATCTATGTTTGTATTCTTAATTAGTTCTAACATCCTGCCTCCTATATGCTAAGCTTCTTGACTTCTTGTCTGGAGTTAATGAGGTCAAATATGGTTTTTGTGCCTATTAAGGCAGTGAACAGGTTTATCGCAACGCCGAGGCTTAATGTTACTGCAAAGCCTTTTATCGGCCCTGTCCCGAACTGAAAGAGGACTGCTGCGGTAAGAAGGGTTGTGACATGGGAGTCAAATATAGTCCAGAATGCCTTGTCATAACCTGAATCAACTGCTGACCTTGGTGTTTTGCCTGCCCTCAGTTCATCCCTTATCCTCTCGAACATCAGGACATTAGAGTCAACTGCCATGCCTATCGCTAATATTATGCCTGCTATGCCAGGCATTGTAAGCGTGGCATTCAGGGATGCCATTG
>JAHFER010000214.1:0-2949 GCA_023248365.1 Nitrospirota bacterium | reverse complement strand
ACAGTTTGTAATATACAATCATAAACACTACAACGAGTATGGTTCCTATAATGCCTGCCATCTTGCCTGCCTCGATAGAGTCTGTGCCAAGGGATGGCCCGACAGTCACATTCTGGAGCATTTTTATGGGCGCGGGGAGCGCTCCTGCCCTGAGCACTATTGCGAGGTCCTTTGCTTCATCCATCGAAAACCTTCCTGTAATCTGCGCATTCCCGCCGGCTATCCTTTCCTGTATAACAGGGGCTGAATAAACGGTGCCGTCAAGGATTATTGCAAGTCTCTTCTTAACGTTTGCAGCAGTAATCTCCTCAAAGAACTTTGCGCCTGCTGCATTAAAGGTTATTGAAACATTCGGCTCATTAAACCTCTGATCAATGTTGACCTTTGCCTCTGTAAGGAGGTCCCCTGTCATCAATGCCTGCTTTTGCAGGAGCATGGGTCTTTTGTTCACCTCACCTGTCTCCCTGTTGACCACCTTTTCAAATAATATCTCGTCATCCGGGGGTACCCTGTCCGAGAACTTTTTAAGGAGGTCTTCTTCATCGCCTGATTTTATGGCAGCAGGTATCTCTGCTGCTACAGGAGTTGCGTCATCCACAAGTTTGAACTCAAGCTGCGCTGTCTTGCCTATTATGTCTATTGCGCGTTTTGGGTCTTTTACCCCCGGGAGCTGTATTACAATCTCGTTGGCAGCCTGCCTGTGGATAGTCGGCTCTGCAACTCCAAACTGATCAATCCTGTTGCGGATTGTCTCGATGGCCTGGTCTGCTGCATTGTCCTTTATCCTTGTGGCTTCTTTATCTGACAATTTGTAAACGAGTCTTGACCCTGCCTCTAAATTTGATAGAATCGGATAGGCGTCTTCTACCGCCTTTCTGACATCCATTGAATTAGGCGTTATTAATATTGAAAGACCATTCCTGTTTATGTCGGCGCTCAGTTTCTTTTTTGCAAGTATATCTTTTAAAGACTGGGTTATCCTCTCAGTTGTTATCTCGACTGCCTTGTCACCTTCCACTTCAAATACGAGATGGACGCCTCCCTGAAGGTCAAGGCCGAGAGTAATGCCTTTATTAGGCATGTTGTTTTTCCAGAATCCGGGCATATAATTAAATGCCGGGGTATTTGGAAGAAAAAAGATTATTGCAAGAACAACAGTCAAACCTATAAGGACAAACCTCCACAGAATCTTTTTCTTCATTGCGCGTTCAAAACCTCCTATGCCATTCGTATGTTATTTATATAAAGATTAAACTCGCATCCAAGGACCTTTGCCGCTTTTCTGCAGGCCGTCATCCTTGTTAGGAATATCTCAAAATACTCAATAACCTGGGAGATCCTCGTATCAATTGTCAGCGAAAGGGTAATCAGCCTTTTGTCAGGCTCTATGGAGAGTTCTGATTCTGTAGCTGCATAATTCACCCTGTCATGTATGTCATGTGATACCATGGACGGGTTTCTCACCCTGCTTCTGTGCACGTCTGCCTTGTCAGCGATGAGCAGGGCTGCTGATATCTTGTCAGGCACAACGCCCTCGTCATCTTCATGTACAACAATAGCTGTCATTATTAGCACTACATCTGCTAGGTCATAACCTATCTCTTCCAGGACTTCCTTTGCAAGTATGGCGCCGGTCCTGTGGTGATTGGCCCTTCCGAGCATGTTGCCTATGTCATGGAGAAAGCCTGCTGCAGCAGCCAGGCTCGCAGCTTTATCGTCATAACCGAGTTTTTTCAGGATATTGAAAGCGGTTTTTGAGACAATTTCACAGTGCCTGAATCCATGCTCTGTATAGCCTATTACCTCGAGGTACCTGTCCGCTGCCTGGATATAAATACGTGCCCTTTTATTTGCATGAAGGGTTTCGATATCTGGATTTATATCACTCTTCCTCTGCTGAGGTCCTGATTGTTGCAATATTTCCTTTTCCAAATTTAACCTTTACATTTTCTGCTATCTTAAGAGTTACCGTGTTGGTGCCCACTGCTTCTACAACTCCATAAATGCCGCCTGATGTTATAACCTTATCGCCCTTTTTAATGGCCTCTAACATCTGCCTGTGTTCTTTTGCCTTTTTCTGCTGTGGCCGGATCAAAAGGAAATAGAAAATGACAAATATCAGGACAAGGGGGATAAAACCTGTCAGGGAAGCCAACCCTCCTCCCTGTCCAGCCTGCTGGGGGGCTGGCCCCATTGCATATGCGATATCTAAAAACATCATACACCTCCTGGATAGCAATGCGCAATTCATAATGACTGGTGCGAAAAGGATTTTCTTTAAACCGCACCACTCAAACAAATTACAGTCTTATATACTATACATTTTATACTGTTTAATCAATATCATTTTTGTAGCCAACTACGGAGATTCCGGCATCTTCTGCGTGTCTCAGGAAGCTCTCTCTCTGGAGCAGTATGCTCTTAATTGCCTCTATGGCAAGGATCCTTGCCTTTACCTCGACCATAGCCCTCAGGGTATTCAGCCCGACAACAGGCACATCAAATCTCATATCCTGATGAGGCTTGCTGACTTTCACCACAACAGCTCCGTCACCGGCATAGGTCCCCCCCCTTTTTATCGCCTCATCAGTACCCTCTATCGCCTCTATTGCCATGACAGCCTGGTTTTTTACAACAACGGTCTGTCCTATATCAAGCCTGCCCATCTCTTTTGAGATCTTCCAGCCGAAATAAATATCCTTCCATTCATCCTCTGCAATGCCCTCTTCTGTCAGGATGCCCTCAGGTGTGAGAATATCTGAACAAAAATCAGTTGTGTTAAGGAGAGTGATGCCATCCTTCTGGAGTTCTTTTGAGATCGCAAGGAGTATGGAGTCGTCGCTCCTGTCCTTTAGAGTAAAGAGCAGCTTTATCGCCCTTAGATCAGGCGCTACCTTGCTCTTATACAGGAGGGACTTTGGTACCTTGCCTGCCGTCACAGCTTCTTTA
>JAHFER010000018.1:5000-14318 GCA_023248365.1 Nitrospirota bacterium | reverse complement strand
GGAAAATAAAGGTGGAGTTTCCGAAAATTAATAGGGGTCGGACCACGCTATCCTTCTGATTTAGAAGAGAAATGGTTTTCGAAATAGGAATTTTCACTCCTTATAACATCAATGTTGAAGGCTGGTATAGTGGATTAAGTGAAAAATAATTTGGGGGTCTTATGAATATTACAAAATCAAGACTGGAAGACCTTGTTAAAGAACTTCCGGAGGAAGTTGATATTGAGGAAGTAATGTACAGGCTTTATCTTCTTCAAAAGATAGAAGCTGGAGAGGCAGCTATCAGGGAAGGGAAAGTGCTTTCTCACAGTGATGCTTTAGCAAGGTTATCAAAGAAATGGCAAAGTTGATATGGAGTGATGATGCCATCTATGATTTGGAAGGTATTTATGACTATATTGCACGTGATTCCCCACTATATGCAAGACATCAGGTAGAAAGAATATGTGATTCTATAGAACGGTTATCCCAGTTTCCTGAATCAGGCCGACACCTTCCAGAGTTTCAATATCTGCCTCATAGAGAAGTCATTGTTGATAATTATCGTGTTATCTACCGTCATGAGCCAGTGAGTGAAGAAGTTATTTTGGTATCGATAGTTCATGGCCGGCGCCTTTTAACAATGGATTTCATTAACAGGAAGAATTGATGGTGTATGGATAGGGGGCGGACCACGCTATCCTTCTGATTTACAAGAGAAATGATTCCCGAAGATAGGCATTTTAACTCCTTATAGCATCAATTTTATCGGTAAAATCATTGCCATAAGCTGCGGTGGCCTTCCCCATCAAGTGGGAGGTGATAATCGGTAGATTATTTTTTCTGATGAGAGCTGGTGCGCAGCAGAACAGCCGGTCACTGTGCCAAGATGGCATACTGCAAATTTGTATTTTTATGGTCATATCCGATTACCTCTTAATGAGTATCCACTTTTCTGATATAATTGCTGCAACGGCTTATAAAGGAGGTGAGACTGATGAAGGTTACTGATATGTCAGTGGACGAATTAAAGATTTTAATTAAGGAGGCTGTTAAGGAAGAAAAAGAAGAGCTATTAGATATAAAACGGCGCTTATTTGAACTTGAAACACTTCAGGCAGTGGATGAGGTTAGAGAGGGAAAGGTAAAAGCGTATGATACGGTTGAAGAAATGTTAAAGGATACAGAATAAGGAATGAAATACAAACTTGCTCCCACTTCAATTTATAAAAGATCATATAAGTCATTCGTTAAAAAACATCCGGAATTGGTGGACAAGATAAATGAAAAATTAGAACTTCTACAAAATAATCCCCAAGCACCATCATTAAAAACTCACACCTTAAGCGGAAAGCTAAATGGATTACAGTCTTTTAGTATTACCTATGAATATAGAATAGTTTTCATGCAGGCAGGGGAAACAATATATCTTCTTAACTTAGGGTCTCATGATGATGTCTATTGAAAAATCAGAGGAGAGGCAAAGGCATAGGGGTCGGACCACACTATTCTTCTGATTTAGAAGAGAAATGATTCTCAGAAATAGGCATTTTCACTCCTTATAGCATCAATTTTATCGGGGAAATCATTGCGATAAACAGTATCATAATAAGTCAGTGGGCCGGATCAGGCCATGCTCTTGCTATGGTTATGTAGGGGGAATTCGGATGAGAGCTTGTACCCAGTAGAACAGGCGACCACTGTGCCGTGAGGAATATCTAAATGTAATCTTGAATACCCTGTTGAAGGCTGGTATAGTGAATGAAGTCAAAATAACTTGGAGGATAAAATGAACAAAACATTACTAAAAGACACTATAACAATTCCAAAAGATGAATATAATTTTCTTAAAGAGTTGTATAAGACTGTTAAGCGTCAGCAATTTTTACTAAGAATTGATGAGGCAGAGCGAAATCTAAAAGTGAATAAGGTAAAGAAGGTTTCGATTGAGAAGTTTATAGAAGGCATATAACTATATATGAAGCCGGAATATATTTCATATGATGTTGCATTTGGAAAATTATTTAATAAGTATAACGGACGCCTCAATGATGATGAAAGGCAGCGGCTAAAGAAAAGACCGGAGATTTTTAAAGAAGATGTTTTTGATAAAAGGTTGAAGACACATAAACTGAAAGGAGCGCTTGGAAACTATTACGCCTTTTCAATTAACTATTCAGACAGGATTGTTTTTAAAATCCTTGATGATGGGGGGATATATTTTATTGAAATAGGTAGCCATGATGTTTGTTATTAATGCAAACTGATATGCGTTGATAATCGTGGCTACGAATCGTCGTTGGAGAGAAGGAAATTGTATGAAGTATTGACTGACAGAGTGGCTGGAAAACATCGCCAGGGAAGAGTCATTGATGAATCAGGCGAAGACTATCTGTATCCCGAAACGTTCTTTGCCCCTGTGCGCCTGCCAAGTATCACAAAAGAAAAATTAGAAATAGCGGCGGTATAACAAATTGTTTCAGTGTACGTGCTCGTGTTGCCGCACGCCACTGTCTCATGTATTTTCCTTACACTGCCAATGACCGCACACTGAAAATCTCTTTTTCAGTTAATTGTTCAATAACAGACTCGGAAACAGTAGAGCCGAATATCTTAAAGTTTTTTGGGTTTCAATACATCTGTGTCATCTGTGAAATCTGTGGATACTAAGGGTTTATTTGATTTTTTCTGTAAGAGCTTCCATGTTTTTTAAGTCAGTCATAATTTAGATTTCGATAATAATTGGAATTATCATCGGCCTTCTGTCTATCTTTTTCTTTATATATCTCTTAACTTTACTTGTAATGCGCTCCTTAACCATTATCCCCTCCTGTTTTTCCTCTGCCGGCATTTCATCTAACACGGCTATGATTAATCTTTTTAATTCGTCTATAATTTCAGGAGATTCTACTTCATAAACAAATCCGCGCTGGATAATTTCAGGACCAACTAATATCTTTGAAGTGTTTTTTTCCATTCCAATAAGAATGATAATTACCCCATCCATTCCAAGGTGCTGGCGGTCTCTGAGGACTATACTGCCGACATCCCCGACCCCCTTTCCATCTACAAAAACCCTGCCTGACTCAACTTTTCCGGCGATACTGCCCCCATCTTTTGTAAACTGAGCAACATAACCGTTCTCAAGCAGAAGGATATTTTCTCTTGGGATATTCAGTCCCTCTGCAAGCCTTGCATGATACACAAGATGTCTGTATTCACCATGAATGGGGATAAAGTATTTGGGGCGTACAAGATTGAGCATCATCTTTTGCTCTTCCCTGCACGCGTGGCCGGATACGTCAATGTCTGAGACCTGTTCATAAAATACATTTGCCCCGCGCCTGAACAGGTGATTGATAACCCGTCCTATTGCGCGTTCATTGCCGGGGATGAATCTGGAAGAAAGGAGGATAGTGTCACCTTCCTTAATCTTTATCTGTTTATGGTCATCCATTGCCATCCTTGAGAGGGATGACATAGGTTCTCCCTGACTTCCGGTTGTCACTAATACAACGCCGTTATCAGGCAGTGCAGGTAATTCTTCCAAAGAGGCCATAACATCCGGAGGGTATCTGAGATAGCCCAGGTCTAAGGCTATCCTTGAGTTATTTATGATGCTTCTCCCGTTTAAGATAACCTTCCGGTTATATTTTGTCGCAACATCTATTACCTGCTGTATTCTGTGTATGTTTGATGCAAAGGTAGCTATTATAATCCTGCCTTTGGTATTGGAGAATATTTCATCAAAGGCTTTGCTGACCTCCCTTTCAGAAAGAGAGTAGCCTTCTCTTTCTACATTTGTGCTGTCAGATAACAGGGCAAGGGTTCCCATTTCACCGTAATCGCCGAATCGGTGCAGGTCCATAAGCTCTCCATCTACAGGGGTCTGGTCAATCTTGAAGTCGCCGGTATGTATAATACGTCCTAACGGCGTAGTAATACCAAAGGCTATTCCATCAACAATACTGTGTGTTATGCGAATGCACTCTACTGAAAATACTCCAATCTGAAATGTTTCTTTGGCTCTTACAGGTATAAGTGTAGTGCTGTCATTTAAATTATGTTCTTTGAGTTTTTCTGAGATCAGTCCAATGGTGAGAGGCGTGCCATATATAGGTATATTTAATTCCCGTAATATATAAGGAATAGCGCCTATATGGTCTTCATGTCCATGGGTTATAATAAGTCCCCGTACCTTTTCCCTGTTTTCAAGGAGGTAAGTTATATCGGGGATGACTATGTCAACGCCAAACATCTCCTCTTCAGGAAACATGAGGCCTGCGTCAACCACAATAATATCATCACCGTATTGGAAAACAGTCATATTAAGACCGATTTCTCCAAGTCCGCCGAGGGGTATGATCAGAAGTTTTTCATCTTGCATGTTTATATTATTATTTTACCAATCATGGCTTTTACGCATTTTTTGATATTCCAAATGGTCTGTCAGCTCATCCACTAACTTACCCCACTCCTCCATGCTCAGGTTTTCAGGACGAATGTTAAGTTCAATACCTGCATTAATGAGGATGCCTTCCAGCATATCCTTTTTAAAACCTGCCATAGCAAGGGAATTCAGGAGTGTCTTCCTCCTGTGAGAAAATGCAGACTTTATTACTGCCCAGAATAAATTTTCATTACCAACCCGCACAGCCGGATTTTTCCGGGGTACGATCTTCAGGACTGCGGAATCAACCTTAGGGACCGGGAAAAAGGCATCACGCGGTATTTCGAGTTCAATAGTTGGAGTTGCATAAAATTGGACGGCTATGGATAATATGCCAAAATCCTTACAATTTGGTGAAGCAACTATCCTGTTGGCCAACTCCTTTTGCAGCATGATTGTCATATCAGTAATCTTGTTTCGCGCTTCCATGAGTTTGAATATAATCGGGGTGGAGATATAGTACGGGACATTTGCCACTACCTTGAACTTTGATTCAATAGTTTCAAAAGGAAATTTCAACACATCTTCTTCAATAATAGTCAGGCTTGGATATGACTCACCGGCCTGTTCATTCAGATATTCATACAAGTTATGGTCAATTTCAATAGCAAGTACCTTTAGCGCCTTTTCAGCAAGATGGAATGTGAGGGCGCCCTTGCCAGGGCCTATTTCAATGACCTTATCATCTTTTGTTATGTTTGCAATCTCAATTATCTTTGAAATTAAGATCGCATCTTTTAAGAAATTCTGGCCAAGATGTTTTTTTGGCGCTGTTGACTTATCAAGCATGAGTATATCCCACCATTTCTACTGCCAGTTTAATGGCCTCTATTAAGCTCCTCGGGTCTGCACAGTTTTTTCCTGCTATGTCATAGGCAGTGCCGTGATCTACTGATGTGCGGATAAAAGGGAGACCTATTGTTACATTGACAGCCTTACCGAAGGCAAGGAGTTTGATTGGAATTAATCCCTGATCATGATACATTGCCACTACAATATCATAATAGCCTTCTTTTGTCTTATAAAAAAGTGTATCAGCCGGAAGCGGGTCGCTTACATCCAACCCTTCTCCGCGTGCATCAAGAATGGCAGGCATTATCTCATCCCACTCTTCTGTCCCGAATAATCTGCCTTCTCCTGCATGTGGATTAAGTGCAGCTACTGCTATCCTGGGGGCATGATTGTCAAAATATCCCATGGCCTTGTGGGCAAGGCGAATGGTTCTAAGGACGCTACCTTTCTTTATATGCACTGGTATATCCTTAAGAGCCATATGTGTTGTGACAAGAATTACTTTCAGCCCGCCGCCGACCATCATTAGTCCGAAATCTTTTGTATCAGAGAGTTCAGCCAGCATCTCAGTATGTCCGGGGTACTTGAATCCTGCGGCATTTATAACTTCCTTATTTATAGGAGCGGTTGTTATTGCATCAATCTTCTTTGACATTGCAAGTTCTGCCCCCTTTTTTATATATCCTACTGCAGCAGAGCCGCATACCTTACTGGGAACACCTAACTTCAGACCGGTAACGTCAACATTATTCAGGTCAATTATATTAATAACCTTTTTGCCCGGGAAGAGTCCGTTTATATCATCTACAGGATTAATTTCACATGAAAGGTTACAATCTTTCAGTGTTTTATTTATCACCTTTGCATCGCCTATTACAACAGGCCGGCATATCTTATGGACTTCATATTCGAGAAGAGTCTTAACAATAATCTCGGGTCCAATACCTGCAGGGTCCCCCATTGTTATACCTATAACCGGACTTTTAGCCATAGCTTTTTCTCCTTCCGTATTTTTTTGTTATTATTGATGGTCTCTTAAGAACCCTTTTTTACCGCAGAGATCGCAGAGGAAAATCCTTTATAATTAATAAATTCTCTCTGCGCTCTCTGCGTCCTCAGCGGTAAATTTTAACTTTTACGACCACATCATCATTATGTACTTTTAGAAAGTAACAGTCCCGTCTTCCGGTTCCACATGTACAACTACCTCTGTAACCTCTGAAAATTCTTCTTTTATGCGGTCTTCTACCTTATGTGCCAACCTGTGTGCATCTTCTATTTTTAATTCCGGTGGTACGTGAAGCCTTAAATCCACATAAACATCCGTAGCTGAGCCGCGTGTCCTTATGTCGTGACACGCATTGACACCATTAACTCCTAATACAACTTTCCTTATTGCCGACGGGCTTATCCGTGAATAATCACTCAGGACTTTGGTGGCTTCGGCGAGTATCTCGTACCCTGTTCTTCCTATAAGAATGGCAATGACAAAAGCGGCAATTGGGTCTACCATAGGAATCCCAAAGTAAACAGCCCCGAGGCTGATTATTACTGAAACTGAAGCAAATATGTCACTTCTGGTATGAAGAGAATCAGCAATAAGTATTTCGCTTTTCAGCTCATGCCCCCTCTTTCGTTCAAGCAGCATAACATATGTATTTACCCCCATTGTAGCAAGCATTACAATAAAGCTGTATATGTTAACTTCAGGAACAGTATGGAACTTGAATCTTAGAATAGCGTCTTTTAAGACCCCGTAACATGCAAGAAATAAAAAAACAGATATTACGAGGGATGCCAGGGTTTCATATTTTTTATGCCCGTAGGGATGGCTCTTATCCGGCGGATGGTACGCGAGCCATATTCCTACAAGTCCCACTATATTTGAAGTGCCATCGAAGAATGAATGATAACCGTCTGCCATCATGCTTAATGATTGAGTGTGTTTACCATAAACTAATTTGGCGATTGCGACTAACAGATTAAGGAATAGGGTATAAATCAGTACCTTCTTTACCTGGGGATAGGCATTCATAGGGGTTATTATAAGCTACACAGATGTTAAAGGCAATATTATAGAACTATAGAAATTATTCCGGATTTTTATCATTTTATTATGAGAAATATCAAAATAAAAATCAAAATAAGTTGACAACTATCGGATGTTTAATATATCTTTTCCCCCAGTGTAATTTAATAATAATTTATTTGAAGGAAGGGAAACTATGGAAAGAACACTTTCACTTATAAAGCCTGACGGAGTCAGGAAGAACCTTATTGGAGAGGTTATCAGATTCTTTGAACAAAATGGTTTGAGGATAGTTTCATTGAAGATGCTATGGCTATCTAAAAAAGAGGCAGAGGGATTTTATGTTGTTCATAAGGACAGGCCATTCTATGACAGCCTGACTACATTCATGTCATCCGGCTCTATTGTAGCTTTGGTATTAGAAGGGGAGAGCGCAATTAAAAAGAACAGAGAGTTGATGGGGGCCACAAATCCTGCAGAAGCCCTTAAGGGAACAATAAGGGGTAATTTTGGCGGCGGCATTGAGGAAAACGTAGTTCATGGGTCTGATTCAAAGGAATCTGCTGACTTTGAGATCCCTTATTTTTTTAGTAAATTGGAACAGATATAGTATTTATTTTAACTAAGAGGAGAAAACATGAATCCTGAAGATTTATTAAGGATGTATCCTGAAGATTTGAGGTATCACAAAGACCATATGTGGTTAAAGGTATCAGGTAACAGGGCTACAATTGGAATTACTTATTTTGCTCAGGAGCAACTGGGTGATATTGTATTTGTTGAATTTCCTGAGGTTGGTGCGAAAGTGGAGACTAATGCTATTATAGGTGAAATAGAATCTACTAAGACAACATCAACTTTGGAAGCGCCTGTAAGCGGGAAAATCATTGAGGTAAATAAAGGGTTGGAAGAGATCCCGGATATTATTAATGAAGACCCTTATGGGAGAGGATGGATTGCGGCGATGGAAATATCAAATCCCGAAGAAGTGAATGCCCTGATGGATTCCATGAGATATAGGAATTACATAGAAGAATCAAAATAAATGTACCAAATAAATTTAGTGATAAGCAGGGCTAAATGGTAATCGAAGAAAACATAGAAGAACAGATTAAGTTAATCAAACGCGGCTGTGCAGAGATTATCTCAGAAGATGAACTCAGGCTTAAGCTGGAGCGGTCGCTGAAAGAGAATATCCCGCTTAATATTAAGGCTGGCTTTGATCCTACTATGCCTGATTTGCATTTAGGGCACACAGTATTATTGTACAAGCTCAGACAATTTCAGGAATTAGGACATAAGGTTTTCTTTCTTATTGGTGATTTCACGGGAATGATAGGTGACCCGAGCGGGGTTTCAGAGACGCGGAGGTCTCTTACAAAAGAAGAAGTATTGAAAAATGCTTCTACATATAAACAGCAGGTCTTTAAGATACTTGATAAATCCCATACAGAAGTTGTGTTTAACAGCTCATGGATGAGTACAATGTCAGGTGAAGAACTCATACGGCTTTGCGGCAAGTATACAGTTGCGCGTATGCTGGAAAGGGAAGACTTTAAAAAGAGATTTACTTCGTGTAAGCCTATAAGCATTCATGAATTCCTGTACCCCTTAATCCAGGGTTATGATTCCCTTATGTTAAAGGCAGATATTGAGGTTGGAGGAACAGATCAAAAGTTTAATCTCCTTGTTGGCAGGGATTTGCAAAAAGAATCCGGACAGTCGCCACAGGTTGTTCTTACAATGCCGTTGCTTGAAGGATTAGACGGTGTAAAAAAGATGAGTAAAAGTCAAAAAAACTATATTGGCATAGAGGAGCCGCCCGCGGAGATTTTTGGAAAGTTGATGTCTATTGATGACCATCTCATGATCAAGTATTACGAACTGTTGTCTAATCAGGATATTGAGCATATAAAAACTTTGCATCCTATGGAAGCCAAGAAAAATCTTGCTGCGGAGATAGTTGAGCGATTTTATAATAAAGTAATTTCTGTTGCGGTTCGTAAAGATTTTGAAGAGGTGTTTTCTAAAAGGGACAGCCTGCCGGCAAATATGCCAGTCTACAGGG
>JAHFER010000017.1 GCA_023248365.1 Nitrospirota bacterium | reverse complement strand
GGATGGTTCAACTATAATGATTGACGGCGGTCAGGTTCCGCATTCTCCACATTCAAACGGCATACAAGTTCCCGGTGATATTTCTGCGGCGGCATTTTTTCTTGTCGGGGCATCTATTCTGGATGGATCTGATGTTTTAATTAAGGATGTTGGAATTAATCCCACAAGGACAGGGATCATAGATATTCTAAGGGACATGGGTGCATCCATTGAGATATGCAACCGGAGGGACTTTGGAAAAGAGCCGGTGGGAGATATAAGGGTCAGGTCAGCGGCTTTGCATGGGATAGAGATAAAAGGGGATATTATTCCGCGGTGTGTGGATGAACTGCCCATAATCTCTATTGCTGCGGCAATGGCAGAGGGTGAGACATTTATAAGAGATGCGGCTGAACTCAGGGTGAAGGAGAGCGACAGGATAACAGTTATGGCAGAATGTCTCTCATCCTTAGGTGTGGAGGTCGAGACTTATAATGACGGGATGCGGGTTAAGGGGAACAGAAAATTAAAGGGTACGATGTGTAATAGTCATGGTGATCATCGCATTGCCATGTCAATGGCTATAGCCGGGCTTGCTGCAGAAGGTGAGACGGTTATTGAGGATACAGAGTGTATAAACACATCTTTCCCGAGATTTGAAGAAACACTGAAGAACCTATGCGGAGAAAGTTAAAAAACAAAGAAACACAGAGACACTGAGGCACGGAGATTTAAAAAAATACAAATAAAATTAGCAAATCATCAAAGCAAATTAGAAAGTTTTGTTTTCCTCTGTGTCTCAGTGCCTCAGTGGTTAATGAAAAACTCTTTTGGACTAAAACATTAATAAAGGAAATTAAGCTCATGTCAATTATAGCCATAGACGGCCCCGTTGGCAGTGGTAAGAGTACAGTGGCAAGGAAGCTGGCAAAGAAGGCAGGGTTTGCCTATCTTGATACAGGCGCCATGTACAGGGCTATCGGATGGAAGGCTTATATTACGAAGATTAACCTTACTAATGAAGAGTTAGACAGGTTATGCGCCGGTACACAACTTGATATGGACCTGGAGAATGAACATCTGAAGGTTATGATAGATGGTAAGGATGTTTCAGCAGAAATCAGGACACCTGAGATGAGCAGGATGGCCTCTGTTGTCTCTGCGGTTGCCTCTGTGAGAATACACCTTGTAAGGATGCAGAGGGAGGTTGGTCAAAGCTGGGCAAAGCGATATGGAGGAGTGGTTATAGAGGGGAGAGACATAGGCACGGTGGTGTTTCCGGATACCCCGTTTAAGTTCTATCTTGATGCTGATATAAAAGAACGCGGGAAAAGGAGATGGCAGGAATTGCAGAATAAAGGCATTAATGTTTCTCTCGATGAAACCATAAGTGAGGTGATAAAAAGGGATGAGAAAGATCAGGGGAGGGAGATTGACCCTTTAAAAAAGGCTGATGATGCTATGCTGGTTGATACCACGGGTCTGTCTATAGAAGAGGTTGTTGATATGATACTTACAAAAATCCGCAGCACTCAATAATGAAGTCCTTCAATAGTTGTTTCTACTCCTTTGCCTGTTTCTTAATTGGCATATTCGCACGTATCGTATTCCGTCTTCATATAATAGGACATGAGAATATTCCCAGGGCTGGTGGAATTATCGTTGCTTCAAACCACCTGAGCTATTTGGATATCCCTCTGCTTGCTTATAGTATTGGGCGTGATGCGGATTATATGGCAAAAAAGGAACTTTTCAGTATCCCTGGATTAGGCCTGTTAATACGTACACTCGGAGCGTTTCCTGTAGACAGGGAAAGGCTTGACAGGTCAACCATCAGAGAGGCTATTAAAAGGTTGAAATCCGGAAAGGTGTTGGTTATTTACCCTGAAGGTACGCGGAGCCCAAACGGCAGGCTTCAGCCGGCTAAACCCGGGGTGGGCATGATAGTCAGGATGACCGGGGCAACGGTAGTTCCTGTAGCAGTGACAGGCACAGACAATGCCCTGCCGCGCGGTAGTTGGATGATTAGGCGGGCACACATAACTATTGAGTTTGGAAAGCCCCTTGATTTTAGCAGTATGATAGAAAATACAGGTGAAAAGGGAGATATAGAGAAGATTACGAAGATAATTATGGAGAACATAAGTACCTTAATAAACTCCCAAAGGTCTTTAGAATAGTTCACTCGAAAATCCCCGAATCGTGATTCCCGTGAAAACGGAAATCCAGAGTGTCGCCTATGCTCTGGATTCCCACGTTCGTGGGAATGACGTGGTGTTAAAATATCACTATGATTTTTTATCTAAATATGTTAAATTAACAGAAAAAATTTGGAGGTGGTTATTTTATGACGGACAAACCGTTTCAAAACAATAAGGTTTCATCCGAGGAATTGGAGAAACTTTATGAGGAATCATTTAAGAGAATCGAAGAAGGGGGGATAGTAACGGGCCAGATAATCGGCGTATTTCCTAATGGTGTTGTTGTAGATGTAGGATACAAATCCGAAGGTACGATTCCAATCTCAGAGTTCTCATCTGAAGAGCTTAAGGCAGTTAAGCCGGGAGACAGCATAGAGGTCTTTATAGAAGAGAGAGAGGACACGGAAGGGAATATTCTGTTATCTAAGGAGAAGGCTGACAGGAGAAAAATCTGGGAGAAGATGGATGAGTTATATAAACTCGGAAAACCTGTTAGTGGAAAGATTACGGGTAAGGTCAAGGGCGGCTTAAATGTAGATATAGGCATTAAGGCGTTTCTGCCGGGTTCCCAGATAGATGTCAGACCTATCAAAGACCTTGACAGGATGGTTGGCCAGATCTGTAATGTCAAGATTATCAAGATGGACCAGAAACGGGGCAATGTTGTAGTATCAAGGCGTGCCACGATAGAAGAGCAGATTAAAAAGATGCGTGAGCAGACCTTAGAGGCGCTTGAGGAAGGTCAGTTGTTAGATGGATATGTGAAAAATATTACTGACTATGGGGTATTTGTAGACCTTGGTGGTATAGATGGACTTCTTCATATTACTGATATTTCCTGGGGCCGTATTGGACACCCTTCAGAGGTATTTAAGATTGGAGAAAAGATATCTGTAAAGGTGTTGAAGTATGATCAGGAGACGGGCCGCGTATCACTCGGATATAAGCAAAAGACTCCGGATCCATGGATAACGGTTGATGATAAATATCCGATAAATTCGAGGCTTCAGGGGAAGATAGTGAGTATTACTGATTATGGCGCCTTTGTCCTGATTGAAGATGGGGTAGAAGGGCTTATACATATCTCTGATATGTCATGGAGCGGCGAAGTAAAGCATCCGTCAAGGGTTGTTTCAGTGGGCGAGACTATTACCGCGGCAGTATTGAATCTGGATAAACAGAACAGAAAGATCTCCCTTGGGCTAAAACAGATCGAGCCAAATCCCTGGGAGGTAATAGAAAGCAGGTATCAACCCGGAACTGTTATAGAAGGCAAAGTAAGGAACCTTACAGAGTTCGGGGCCTTTGTTGGATTGGAAGAGGGTATTGACGGTCTTATACATGTATCTGATATGTCATGGCTGAAACATATAAAACACCCCTCTGAGATGCTGAAGAAGGGGCAGAAGGTTTCGGCAATAGTTCTTAAGATTGATAAGGAAAAACAACGTATCTCATTAGGTATGAAACAGTTGGCCGGTGACCCGTGGTCAAAAGAGATTCCTGAAAAATATCCTGTAGGCAGTGTTGCTAAGGGTAAGGTTGTGAGGATCACTGATTTTGGTATATTTGTTGAGCTTGAAGAGGGGGTAGAAGGACTGATTCATGTAAGTGAGTCAGGCGTAGAACCTCCTGTCAGGGCTGAAGATGTGCTAAAGGCAGGTGAAGAGGTAACTGCCAAGGTGGTTAAGATTGACCTGGCCGATAAAAAGATTGCCCTGTCTATTAAAGAACACAACAAAGACCGGGAGAGGGCAGAGGTAGCAGAGTACATGGAGAATCAGGGAGGCGGCGGAGGTATTACTTTAGGCGAGGCTGCAAGGAAGATAACGCAGGACTGAAGCTAATATAATGAGGAAAAGACACCCTATATTATTTATGTTTCTCTCTTTATTTGGTGTGGCTGTCTTCATTTTTATAACAGCATATATTGTGACCATTGGCCTGGGAAGCTGGTCGTGGACTACTGGTGAAAAAATCGCAGTTGTAAGGATTGAAGGAGTAATCCTTGACTCTAATGAGGTTATAGAAGAATTAAAGGAATATAGTTCAAATGATTCAGTAAAGGCAATTCTCCTCCGGATTGACAGTCCCGGGGGAGCAGTTGCTCCCTCCCAGGAAATTTACCAGGAAGTAAAAAAGATCAGAAATAAAGGCAAAAAGAAGATAGTAACCTCTATGGGCGCTGTGACTGCTTCAGGCGGTTATTACATTGCCAGCGCATCGGATAAGATTGTTGCAAATCCAGGTTCAATTACCGGCAGTATTGGGGTTATACTTGAACTTGCAAATATCAGCGGTCTTATGAAAAAGGTTGGCGTGGAAAGTGTAGTGGTAAAGAGCGGCAGGTACAAGGATATAGGTTCAATGTTCCGTTCAATGACCCAGGACGAAAGAGATCTGATACAGGGTGTTATTGATGATACACAGGACCAGTTTATAGAAGCAGTGTCACAGGGACGCGGTATTGACAAGGAGAAGGTCAGAGCTATTGCAGATGGAAGGGTCTTTACCGGCAGACAGGCACAAAAGATAGGACTTGTGGATGAGTTAGGGAATATGCAGGATGCGATAAAAATTACTGCAAAGCTGGCAGGAATCAAGGGAGAACCTTCGTTGCTGGAGAAAAAGAAACGGTTCTCTATAATTGACATGATAAGAAACCAGTCATTAATAGACTTGATAAGCGCAGGCAATAAACTTACCGGCAGAGAAGGCGGATTCAGTTTGAAATATCTTCTGACATATTAAGAGGAGGGATTAGATGACCAAGACTGATCTCATTGAAAGAGTTTCAATTAAGACCTCAATTCTGACAAAGAAACAGACAGAGATTGTGGTTAATATACTCTTCGACAGTATCAAAGAGGCCCTTGCAGAAGGGGACAAGATTGAGATAAGAGGGTTTGGCAGTTTCAGGATAAGGAGCAGGCGCAACAGGGAGGGGAGAAACCCAAAGACCGGACAGACAGTCGAGGTTCCGGATAAGAAAGTACCTTTTTTCAAGGCAGGCAAAGAGTTAAAAGAGCTTGTAGACGGCAAGGCTGAGATGAAAGAAGTCAGTTAAGCCCAATACTGTTCAGTTAAGCCTCTCTATAATGTCATCATGTTATGCTGAATTTATTTCAGCCTCTATCTCGGCTTAACGATGAGTTCGCCCTGCATTCCAGCCTTTAAGTGGCCTGGGCGATCACAGACAAGATTGTATACACCAGCTTTGGGAGGCCGGACGGTGATAGTAACGCTTTTGCCTTGCGGGATGACAACCTCCACTCCAAGTGCTTTCAGTTTAAATTCGTGAGGTATTTCCCCTGTGTTTTTCACAATAAACTTAACAACCTCTCCTTCGGTAACCCTTATCGTCGCTGGACTAAACCTGAACTCTGATGCCTCGACAATAATGGTTCTGGAGGCCTGTTGCTGGTTAGCCGTAACTGACATACCCACCTCGATGAAAAGTTCCGAACCGTATGCCAGGAAGAAACCAAGCAGTATCCCAACCATGGCCGTCCTGTGCTGCCCCTGCAGTTTTCCAAGATGTATCAGCTCTCCTACTACGTAGAGGATAGAACCGGCTGCGAGTGTAAGGAAAAGCAATTCAAGCCTGGAGGATATAAAGTATGACCCTGCGATTGTACCAAGGAAGGTAGGGCCCCCTCCGATAAAACCCGCGAGGGCCAGAAACTTCCAGTCTACTTTCTGTAGATTTAGCGGAGCCGCGATTCCAAAACCCTCTGTCGCATTGTGCAACGCAAACCCAACAATGAGTAGAAATGCCAGAGAAATGGCCCCCGTTGCATATTCCTGCCCAATTGCCAGCCCTTCACTGAAGTTATGAAAGCCTATGCCGATGGCGATCATCAATGAGAGCCGCTTGGATCGTACTTCGGGCTCTGATTCCTTGGCCAGACCGATGAAGTGCTCTTCAAAAAAGGTCAGCCCCAGCAGCCCGACAGAAAGGCCAATGACCAGGATGAGACCTAAGAGGAAAAAATCGGATAAACCACCCCCCATGAAGCCGGACTTTGCGGACTCTTCAACCATCTCAAGTGACTTATAGGCTATCTCGATCAGGAGGAAGATGAGTACCCCCACGGATAGAGAGTTGAGAAGAGCGCGCATCCTGGGTTTGGTTGTGAGGGCGGCAACCGGAAGGCCCAGAAAAATCGTAAATCCGGCTATTGCGCCGAGCAGTAACAATTGTGTAAAACTCATATGATACTCCTTCTTTTCAATAACTCAAAACTTTTATACAGAACATAGACGGCTTCGTAAAAAGCGGGGTACCCATTGCTACGAAGTAAATGCAATGGGTCGTGCGGCGTTGCGCTGCATCCTTCGTCATTGCGGCGTAGCAACGAAGTACGCCTCATTCCTCAGGATTTGTGCGCCTTGCACCTGGAGCTTTTTACGAAGCCGTCAACATTGCTTGAACGTGTTCAAGGCACTCGGCCAGCAAACCTGCAATGTGGTCATCGGCGAGAGAATAGTACGCCAGTTTCCCATCCCGGCGATAATTAACAAGCCGCATGCCGCGAAGAAGGCGCAGGTGATTCGATACGGCGGTGCGCCCGACCCCGAGCATGGCGGACAAGTCGCAAACGCACAGTTCCCCATGGGATAGTGCCTGAACTACCCGTAAACGTGTGGAATCGCCCAGCAAGCTGAATGTCTCCGCCATCACCGAAATAACATCCCCGGAGGCCATTCGGGCGGCGATTTTCTTCACGGCTTTCGTGTTTACATATAGAACTTCACACATTCCCTCTTTGGATTTAGCCATACATACCTCAATATGTCATCATATGATGAATTGAATTATACTTTGTTTTGTAGTAAGATTCAAGGAAGAAATTCGAAACCGTCCTTATAAATCCTTCATGATTGAATAACGCATGCATTTGAAGGGAGATGTTGTGATTGGAAGCCTAATGAATAAAAAGATAATAGTATTTATCAAAGGCCTGGACTGTGAAGATGAGGCGAAGATAATAAAGGCCAGGATGCTGGGGCTCAAGGGGGTAGTCTCCTTCAAGGTAAACACCATGGCGGGGAGCATGAATGCTGTCTTTGATGAAAACCTTATTAACGAGCAGGATATCATAAGGGCCATAAATGAGACCGGGATGAAGGCCCGTCTGAAGAAAGAGGTCAAAAGAGAAGCGCCATGGTGGAGAGAGCCGAGGATTCTGACCCTTTCGGCCTGCGGTTTCATTATTCTTGCAGCATTTTTCCTGGAACATATTTTGGGTCTTTTCCATGAAACGGTTGCTTTCCTGTACGCGGCAGCTACCCTTATAGGCGGATACTATCCGGCGAAGATGGGCATTGCCGCCTTGAAAACCCTGAGGCCGAATATTAGGACACTTATGGTGGCAGGCGCTATAGGAGCAATAGCGCTCGGCCTCTGGGAGGAAGCGGCGCTGCTGGTACTTATCTACTCCCTAGGAGACATCCTTGAGGCCTATGCCTCTGACAGGGTAAGAGGGGCGGTAAGGAAATTAATGGAATTCGCCCCGAAGGAGGCGCTCGTAAAACGAAATGGAAAAGAGGTTCTCCTGAATGTCGAAGATGTAGCGGTAGGCGATACCATTATTATAAAACCCGGAGAAAGGATACCCCTTGACGGAGAGGTTTCAAACGGGACTTCGTCATTGGACCAGTCGCCTATCACCGGTGAATCAATCCCAGTATCAAAGGGGCCCGGGGATGAAGTCTTCGCAGGGTCGATAAACCAGAGGGGCATGATAGAAGTAAGAGTAACAAAGCCATTTGAGGATACTACCCTCGGAAGGATAATCCACTATGTCGAAGAGGCGGAAGCGAGAAAGTCGAGCTACCAGAGGTTCGGGGAGACCTTCGGCAGATACTATACCCCTTCCATGTTCGTCCTCGCCCTTCTGGTAATAATTGTTCCGACCATCTTCGTGGGGGAGTTCAGTCAATGGTTCTACAGGGGGCTTGTCGTGCTCGTGGTATCTTGTTCATGCGGCATAGCCCTCTCGATCCCTGTCTCTGTTGTGGCAGCCGTTGCCAACGCGGCCAGACACGGGGTCTTGATCAAGGGTGGCGCCCACCTCGAGGCCGCATCCCGCATAAAGGCGATAGCCTTTGACAAGACCGGCTCGCTGACCATCGGCAGGCCAGTTGTGACAGACATCGTTCCATTCGGGAAGATAACCGTGGATATCCTGCTCAGTGTCGCCGCCTCCATCGAGAGCCGCTCAGAGCACGTGCTTGCGGAGGCAATCCTGAATAAAGCAAGGGGAAATGGGCTTTCTATAAATGAATTGGAAGGGTTCGAGGCTCTCCCCGGTATGGGGGCAAAGGCAGTTATAAAAGGAGAAACCTACTGCATAGGAAGCTTGAACCTGTGTGAAAGGCTCGGTGTTCTTACACCAGAGGCCGGGGAAAAGATTAAAAATCTTGAGAAGGAGGGGAAGACGGTCATCGTCCTGACAGGAGAGAAGAGTTTGATGGGCATAATTGCGGTTAGGGATGAGCTCAGGCCTGAAGCAAAGGAAGCCTTAAGGAGACTTAAAAACATCGGAATTAAATCAATCATTATGTTGACAGGTGATAATGAACAGGTAGCCAGGGCAATTTCAGAAGAGGCAGGGGTTGATAGATACATGGCCCAGCTTCTTCCGGAAGAAAAATTAAATGCTGTAAAGGCGCTTAAGAATGAGTATGGGACGGTGGGTATGGTAGGCGATGGCGTAAACGACGCTCCTGCCATGGTGGCCTCGGATGTCGGGATTGCCATGGGCGCAGCAGGTACAGATGTAGCCATAGAGACGGGTGATGTGGTACTAATGTCGGATGATCTTTCAAAAATACCGTTTGTCATTGCCCTGAGCAAGAGGGCCATAAATAACATAAAGCAGAACATCGTACTGTCTTTGATTGTCATTGCCTTCCTGGTGCCTATGGCGCTCGTGGGCTGGGTCGGTCTATTGCCGGGGATACTTATTAACGAAGTTGGCGGGATTCTTGTAATTATAAACGGTTTGAGATTGTTAAAATAAAGTATTCGATTCAGTAGAATAATTTCAAGACATTTTTCACCATTAATGGACAAACACCCCTCTCCCATCAGGGGAGAGGGGTGTTTTTCCACAGTAAAAATGGAATAGTTATTTTCCCTGAAACAGCTTCAGCAGAATAGCAGTCCCCTCAATCTCTTTTGCAAAGATATATTTCAGGTCTTCCTTAGGTTCTTTGTCGTAGGTCTTCCCCTTTGAAATGACATCATCTGTTTTAAGGTCTAGAAAATTATCTAAGAAACCATTTGACCGGATGTTCTCATTCAATTCAGTCAGATACTTTTCAGAACAGGATAATATCTTAATATCAGTAATCTCACCTGTTTTATTATAACCAACTGCAAGCCCGATACTCCCATGTTTATATTCAATGTCCCTTATAAATAAGGCCCCTGAAAAATTTCCTGCCTTGTCTTTTGATATAAAATAACTATAGACTCCCTCGTCCGGAGAGTAACCCCATCGTTTTACTGCCTCCTTATATTTCTCCTTTTTTAAGGCCTCTTTTCTCTTTACAATCTTTCCGCCTTCAGGCAGCATGGTTTTCATTGCATCGCCTTCTTCCATCAGAACCTTTGTGGGACCTGCATGACCCTTGTGCGCGAGGACAGGTTTGCTGTTTGTAATCTGAATGACAAATAAAAAAGCGGTGATAATAATAGTCAGGCGAATATACTTACTTTGCATAGAAAGCCTCCTTCATTGGTTTTTACTTCTGTAAATACTTCTCAGGTTCCTTTTCAAACTTTTCCTTACAAACCTTTGCGCAGAAGTAGTAGGTATTTCCTTTATAATCTGTTTTAGCTGCTGCCTTTTCTTCAATTACCTTCATCTTGCAAACCGGATCTGTAGCCATTGTGTCAGCTCCTTCATCTATTGATTTCTCATTATTTTCTGAATGAATATGATAATGTTCCTTATCCAAATCTCCATGTGTGTGCGGGTGGTCGTGGAAGATATCCCCGTGTGCGTGTACGTGCTCATGTATTATATATCCATCAATTGTATAACCCAATTCACTTATAGTATTCCTGATTGTTTCAAAACTCACCTTTCCGGATTCATAGGAAACCATTAATTGAAATCTGTTAGTCTCCGGCGTTACGGTAATTGATATAATTCCCGGGAGTACTTTTACAGAATTATTTACAGCCTGCATACACTGTTCACAGGAGTTTGGATTTGATATTTTAATAGTTATTCTTTTTAACATATCGCCAGGTATAAAAAACAAAAAAGGCCACGAAGCAATTCCCGCATTCTGTGGGACACAGGCCTTCGTGGCCTTTGATTAATTTCTTTAAAAAAAATTACAATTATGGTTACTATAATTAACAGACACAAAGATTATTGTCAAGAAAAAACTGACAGAATGTCAAGCCAAAATAGAAACCGGACATTTCTAAATTGGCTTGACACAGGGTTTGGGTTATGTTGACATTCACCAAGCCTTCATATATTTTAGTTAAATTATTACACATGTATACCTCATTTTAATTACAATAAATCACGATTTCACTATATTATATTGCCTATGCTGAAGGTTTCTTTTTCCATGTGGATACTGTTTTCTGTTTCTGTAGGAACGCTTACCGGCTATCTCTATCTGATGCTTCGGCAAAACCGAATCCTTCTTCGAAGACTCCTTGCGTCTACCGGCTCGAAGGAATGGGGCCTTGCCGGCTACATGGTCCTCGGGCTTGCCCTAATAACGGGAGGTGTATATTTTGTTCCTGATGTTCCAAATCCTAATGCATTACCTGCTTTTCATAGTAGTGTGGAGGCTTTTGTGTTTGCTCTCAGTTGGGGAATCTTATTCTTTCTGGCGACAATTTCCTATGGCCTTTTCAAAAACCACAAGCAGCCGGAATTCTATTTATTGGGTCTTTCAATATTTTTTGGGGCATTTAGTCTGATTTACTATCCTCTTGTCCACAGCGACTACGGAAGCCAGTTCATCCATGGACTACTTGTCGTCGGGGTCTTTCTTATTTTATCTGTTGATCAGCTGTCAATGGGGCCATATAGTTATCGTTTCATATGGGGCATTTCATGGTTTGTCCTCAGCGCCTTTTCCCTTTGGCTTCTCTTCACTGGAATCTCTGCGATTTTCCGTTTTGAACCAAGGCCGGAAAAGGCCTTACTTTATACATGGTTTGTAACGGCAGGGGCCGTGTGGCTATGGATTGAGGGGCTATTCGCCTCTGGTCGCAAACGCCAGGACACCTCATTAGACCTTCCTGCTGTATCCCCAGATCCTAATCTGCTAAAGACATGTGAAGCTTCATCTGCCCTCCCGCCAAACGATTTGACGCCGGTAACGGTAACTGACAGCATACCAATAAACATCCTCAGTACGGAGCCTGCTATCCAGACAGTCTCTTCTTCACCGTCTCCTTCCACAGAGGAATCGGTTTACATCAGTACATGTTCCGGTCGAATCCCGCTTCTGCGAGTGTTCTGCCTTGGGACTTTTCGTGTTCAGGTAGGGGAGAAACTTGTATCTGAGGAAGTCCTTAAGCGGTATCAAAAACCTTTTAAGATCATCAAGCTTCTTGCAGTGTCCCCTAAGCAGAAAGTATCTAAAGAGCGGTTCTTTGCCGCTCTATGGGTAAATGCCGGCGACCCGGAGGGTGCCTTTCGAAGAAACCTTACCCGATTACGTGATGCACTGGAGGAATATGCGGGGATAAAGGGTAGTGATGAGAGTTATGTGGTTTACCAGGGTGGTTCTTATACCTTCCATCCTGACTATACATTGGTTGATATTCAAGAGTTTCTAAATTATGTGAATATAGGAAAACGTTACCTGGAGGAAGGTTGGAATGATAAAGCAATTGATTCGTTCCAGAAAGCGGATGAACTGTGTCATGGCGCCATTTTAGAAGATCATGATCCGGAACCCTGGTTTGAGGATCAGAGGAAACGAATAGAAGAGACCAGTGTCGGTCTTTATAATATGTTAACAAAGCTCCTGATAAGAAAACAAGATTTTGCAAAGGCGGAATTTTATATCAAAAAGGGATTGGCTGTGAACCCGTATTTCGAGGAGGGAGCATGTCTGCTTGCCTTAGCCCAATATATGCAGGGGGAAAAGAGCGGTGCTTTAAAAACCCTTACAGACTTTATCAGTAGCATGGAAAAGAAATTTAAGACCGACTCCAGCCATGTCACATCAAAACTATACACCCTGATCCGCAAGGAGAAGGAGATCAACCCAACAGAATGGATTTAAATTATCCATAATTGATAGTTCGTACCTTGCCGGCAGGTTTTGGAGTACTTTTTTTCTATGTCCCAAAAAAATTTTAAAAATTTAATCTCCTTTCCCTTGGAATAAAATCTAACACTTTGATTTTATTCGTTATTTTATCAACGTAATTTTCTCCTCATAATGATTCCATGTCCTATGAATGTCCTGCAGTACACCTGTATACTTTGCCAACAAAACATAAGATAGGCGGTTTGAAGAACATCGGTTTTTCATCCCGTCTATAAACGGTATTTGATAAAAAACGAATGCTATAAATCCTTCTATTGTTAGGTGTAATTCCGCATTCCAATTTGAATATAATGATGCAATCTATATGGAGAGGGAATGAGGCAGGAAGAACAGGAATTTCTCAAACAGTTAGGACAAAAGTTCCGCTACTATAGAGGGCTTAGAAGCTTAACTCAGGAGCAATTGGGTGAACAAGCTTGTGTCTGCCATAAATACCTTGGAGAGATTGAGCGAGGAAATAAGAATATCGGCATCCTGGTAATTTTTCGGCTTGCCCGGGCATTACATATTTCTGTTGCGGATTTGGTGAATTATCCTGAGGATCAGGACGATAGTCATCAGAAATATATGCGAACGGTTTTTAAGTTATTAAAAGATCAAGATTATGAAGATTTGAAAAGGATATTACAAATCCTAAAATGCTATTTAAGGAAGGATGGATAATACCCTATTAATTATAATGTTCAGTGACATCATCGTAAATTCCTCCTTAAAAACGATGCTGTTCCCGCTGGATAATTAATATCCTCCATTATTCATCCAGCGGGTAAATATTAAGAGGAATGAGATGAAAGTTTATCTAAAAAGAGATTTGTATATTATAAAAAAAATTGGGTTGCTTATTCTTTGTTCATTTTTGGGAATAACTTGTTTTGGATGCGCTGCCCAAAAAGAGCTATTAACCAAAGAAAATAAAGAACTACGCCAGAAACCAACCTGGGTGTCAACTGGGAAAATTCCTGATTTTCCTGCACCACGATATATCCAGGGAATTGGAATGATAAAGGCGAGCAAAAATATGGCAGCAGACAAACAGGCGGCAGATCAAAACGCCTTTTCTGAAATCATCAGGCAGATATCCGCACAGGTTTCATCTGAATTCTCAATAAAAGAAACAGCCGTTGTACAAAACAAGGTAGAATCTGCCTTTACCAGGATAACATCAGATTCCAGGGTTCGTTCAAATATGACTGTAACCGGACTTACAGTAGTAGATCGTTTTTATGACCCTAATGAAAAAATCTATTACTCTATGGGAGTACTTGATAGAGTTTCTGCCAGTGAACCCTTACATAAGGAATTATTGCAACATCAAAAAAGCTTTCAGGAACATTTACAATCGGCCACGAAGCATCGTCAGGAAGGGGCTGTATATCAGGCAATATTAGACTTAAGAGAAGCATTACACTCATCCTATAAGTTTCAGGAAAATCTTCCTTCTTTTCAACTCTTAGCAGGGAACAGTTTATCTAACGAGTCAGAGTTTGCAGAGCCTCCTTCCCCTTTAGTTATTCTGAATACACTAAGTGACACACTTTCCAATCTTAATATTAGTATTGTTGAAGGCAACAATCAAAAGTTTATCGTTGGAAAACCACTTAACGCCCCATTGAGCCTCCGTCTGGCATTAGATGAGCAGTCAACCCAAATCTCTGCAGAAGGATTCCAGGTAACTTTTCGTTTTCAGACAGGAAAAGGAGAGTTGGTTAACTCTATTACAAGAACAAACAAAGAAGGACTGGCTGCGGTAACGGTCTCAAAGATTGATCGCTCACCCGACCAGGAATATGTTATATCTGCTGAAGTTAGTTT
>JAHFER010000016.1 GCA_023248365.1 Nitrospirota bacterium | reverse complement strand
AGTAGCAGCATTCATCCTTGTAAAGACATACCCCTTAACAACACTAACCGTACCCATTACGGCAACAGCGCCAACAATACCGGCAAGCACAAGGGAGACAATCACCTCGATAAGGGTAAAACCATTGGAATCTGATAGCCTGTTCTTTCTCATAAGTTTCATCTGTTATTTTGAAAATACAACCGTTAATGTCTCGCCCGGATCACTCTTAATTGTTACCTTCAGCAGATTGTTTGCGCCTGTATTATCCACTGCCTCTGACTGGCTGGTAAACATAATAAAACGGTTATTAATCACGTAATACTGACCGTATGAATTATTCTGGTTTGAATTCTCTGCCCCGATATTGGTCTTCAGGGGAGCAAGATTAGTCGTGTAATTTTTCCGGTAATCGGCTGTGACGTTTTCCATAATTTGCTGAAGATTAAATGCCTTCTTTAAACGAACTACCGGATTTGAACTTGCTGTAAAGGATGTCCCAAAGTATGAATACAACAGCGATCCCAAAATTCCGGAAATTACAAGAGTAATAATAATCTCTATGAGAGTAAAACCGCTTTTATCAAAGCATCGCTTCATTGTATAAAACCTGTATTTTTTGTCACTGTAATGGTCTGAGAATCTGAAAGTATAATCGTATTATCTGTAATTCCTGGACTACCCCAGTTGTCAAAGGATATTGTCGAACCTGCACCAGAGGTTATTGATACTCCGTTTTGTAAATTATGCATCGGAGAACTTTCGTTTGGTAGATTGGTAGTTGCGGTAATACCGTTTTTTAAAAGTGTATAAGAGTTGGATGAAAAGAGTATTCCCCATGGCACATCATCGCTCATAGCCCTTAATTGGGCATAACGAAGATGGTTCTTAACAATATCAGTCTCTGAAATAAGGTTATAAGATGTTGTGGAAGAAAGTTTACTGATTGCAACAACGGTTATGATAGAAATTATTGTCATTATAGCTATAATCTCTATCATGGTAAAGCCGCTGTTATGAAAGCGGGATTTATTCTTCAGTGCCATCAGAACACCACCGGGACCAAACAAAGATGTATTATTTCTTTATGTTGGAGGCTTTTGCAAAAGTCTTAAATCGCGATTGTTTGTCATTCCCACGAAAGTGGGAATCCAGTGTTCTAAATGTGTTAAAAAAAAGTTCTGGATTCCCGTTTGCACGGGAATGACGACTTTTGCAAGATCCTCGTTGGATGAATAATAATGTTAAGAGACTTAGAATGTGTACGTGCCGATAACGCCTGATACAGCAGTACCCTGAACCTCTGATACTGTTATTGTTACAGTTTTCGTAGTTCCACCAGCGCCTGTACAATGAAATTCAAAATCGCCTTCTGTTGTTGCAGATGTTGGACATGAGGCTGCAATAAGGGTATTTGTATAGGTTACTAATGCAGATCCATTAGTGGGCTGGATGCCATTATTAACCAGCATATAATTTCCAAGGGACTGGGCAAGCCTTCCCTTTACCTCTGCAATCTGACCTTGTCCTGCCTTTTTACGTGCCTCATCCTGCAGACCCATATATTTTGGAACAGCTATTGCTGCCAGTATACCGAGAATTACCAGAACAGCAATAATCTCCATAAGTGTAAAACCCTTTTCATTACTCATTAACCCGTTTTTTTTCACCTGATAGCCCCCTTTGAATTTAAGATAATATTAAATTCAATTTGTAACATTTTTATTGCATTTATTATACCCGCCATTCACTTCGATGTCATTTACTATTTCGACATGTATTGATAAAAGGTTAAGAAAGCATCTAATGGGCTAACCCTGTCAAGCTCTGAGGGTGATTTTTAAAGTTATGGTTACGCAGAAATTCATACTTTTCCTTTACTACAGTAAGATTCAGACTAAACCAGAAGGTCGCACCTTTGCCGGCAACGCTGGATACACCAATCTCCCCTCCCATTAATTCAGTAAGCTGCCTGCAGTCAGAAAGCCTCATACTGCTGCCTTCAAAACAGTATGTTGCTGCTGCGCAAGAGCTGGTAAGATTTTCAAAAATATGCTCAAGTTTATCCTCCGGAATTCCTATGCCCGAATCCTTCACGCTAACTTTTAATTTTATTATATTTCCGGTACGCAGTTCACATTGCACATATATTAGAACATGCCCATGATAAGTATATTTTGTTGCATTACAGGCAAGGGTTCTGATGATATGACTAAAAAGAATTGGGTCTCCTTCAACATACGCCGGAACATCAGATGAACAATGAATAATTAATTCAATACCTTTCTCTCCGGCCTTCAATAATAACAATTCTACTGTATCTTCCACAACCTGTCTTAGATCAAACGCAACAGACTTGATTATAAGTTTAGAAGAGCCAATCTTTGAAACATCAATTACATCACCCTGTTTCTGTATGGTATTCCCTGTGCTGATCTTTGATTTCTCAAATTCATAGACCAGTTGGGGAAGTACCATAACTGTCATATCTTTTCTTTCTGATATATGAGGAATACTAATATAATCTGAATAAGCTTCTTTCTGAATCGGGTATATACCTGCTGAGAATGCTGAATTCCTCTTAAGCAAGCGTTTTACGTATAACATGCCTATACTGACTGGAAGAAAAAATACAATAAAAATAAAGACCATTATATAAGAGATTATTGAACTAATGGGGCCTGCTATAGTTTGCACCGGTATCTCTGAGACTACCCACCAGTTCAGAGATTTTACAGGAGTAACAACACCAAACACTTCTTCTCCCCCGAGTCCAATATAAGTTTCACTGCCGCTCCATTTATGACCAGACAATAATGCCTTGATTGGTTTTAAATCAGATAATGAAGAGTTAACAGGATATTTGCCTCCTGGAACAGATTCAACGAGGTGTCCTGAGGAATCTGTGAGGTATGATATGATTCCTTTTCGAATAGAAGCAGATCGGATATTTCTCCAAAGTATAGTCGGATCTATAATTATCAAAAGTATTCCCCGGATATTATTTTGATTACCCACAGGAATAGCAATTTGACTGAATATTTTATTATCTATGGAAAGAACGTCTCCGGTAAATATATTTCCGGTAAGCGGAACAGAAACTACCGGACAATTAAGGCAAGGGGAATAATAAGAAATTCTGGAATTAGTGTTTGCAAGCTTTATTAAAACATCACCATTCTTATTTAATACGTGAATTGCATTAATAGACTGTTCCTTCTGTAAGACAGCTTTTAGAAATTGCCGCTTTTGGATAGGGTCTTTTGTCAAAGAGAGCGCATTGCTGGTATGCTGCAATACCGAAATAAGACGGGAAATTTCATCCTGTGTCTCAGTTCCGATATAATATACATTTTCCCCCTCTTTTCGAAGTGTGCTATCCAACATAAAGGACTTGAGTTTTGAGCCTGCCTCACGCGTCAGAATTGTCAGCGGAAAAAGGGTTACAAGCAGAATCAATCCATACCAGTACAATTTAAGTGTTGGATTTATTTTCATAAGAAAGACATCTTCTGAAGATCATTGGTAAACCGGTTAGTTTTTTTTAATGGTGTAATCGGATGCTTCAGGAAATAATTAAGTTGGAATCCCCGACTTACTATCTAACAATTTTTATCATGTCCCACATTGGCAGGAATATGGCGAGTGCAAAGAAACCTACAACAATAGCAAGTCCGACCATTAAGACAGGGCCGATTGCCCCTGATAAGCCCTTTACTGCATACTCCACTTCATCATCATAATGGGTCGTAATCTCACGTAACATCTCTTCCAGATTACCAGACTCTTCTCCAACTGCAATCATATCAATAACCATAGGAGTAAAGTATCTTGCGGATCTTAGCGGCCCGGCGATTCCTTCTCCTTCTCTAAGCCTGTCCCCTACATTCTCAAATGCCCGCGATATGGCAGAATTACCAATTGTCCCGGACAGGATTGTTAATGTGTTTATAACAGGAATACCGCTTGAATGAAGGATTGAGAAGATACTTGCGAATCTTGACATAGACGCCTTTATAAAAATATGCCCGATGACAGGTATCCTCAGGATAAGAGAATCTCTGACATATCTGCCCTGTGTTGTATTAAAATAATACCTCAGCCCGATTATTAAACTTATGGAACCTGCAATCAAAATGTACCAGTAAGCCGTTAAAATCTGATATAGCAATATGGCAATCTTAGTTGGGAGCGGAAGGGTTAAACCTGCAGATACAAATATTTTGGCAAACTTGGGTATAACAAATGTCAGCAAAATGAAAAAGGCGATAATCAGGGTAATTAATACTACTACAGGATACTGGAGGGCCGATTTTATATCAGCCTTGATCTTTGCCTCATGTTCAATAATATAAATTAGACGGGAAAGGACATCGGGCATTGTTCCGCTGACTTCACCCGCACCAAACATACTGCGATAAAGGGGGGAGAATACCTTCGGATGTTTATTCATAGCATCTGATAATGATGCGCCATGATTTATATCTTTTGCTAAGGAAGCTACAACATTTTTTAGCGCCCTGCTCTCAGTTTGGGCTTCCAGTACCTCCAGTAGCCTTAACATGGGAATGCCGGCACGAAGCATAGAACGGAATTGCTTTGTAAAAAGGATCAGATCTGTTGTCTTTACACTGCTCCCCCATCCTGAGATGCTGGACAACTTTGATGAACCATTTGCAGACTTTTCTGCCAGGACCCTTGAAGGAATATATCCTTTCGATACCAGCATATTTTCAACCATGCTTGCAGACTCGGCCTCAATAACTCCTGTTACCTTCAGCCCTTTTTCATCAATGGCTTCATAACTATATTTAGTCATATTACGCTTTTAAATCATAATAGCGGAAACAGCCTCTTCAAGTGTTGTTATACCCTTAATAACCTTCCATGCAGCATCATCCTTTAGTGTCCTTAATTTCCCCTCTGCTGAGGCCCTGCGTGTAATCTCCTTAGCTGATTTTTTTTGTAAGACCATCTCCTGAATCATCACATCATTGACAAGTACTTCAAATATCCCGGTCCGTCCCTTGTAACCGGTACTTAAACATTGAGAACACCCTCTTCCACGCATAAAATTGGCATCAGGAACTTTATCAAGACCCCAGTCAGATAGTGCCTTCTCAGAAGGCTTATATGGCTCCTTACAATAAGGACACACAGTCCTTACAAGCCTCTGTGCAATTGATACCAGCAGAACTGATGAGATTAAAAAAGGTTCAATACCCATATCAACAAAACGTGTAATTGCGCCGGCAGATTCATTTGTATGCAGTGTGCTTAGTACCCTGTGGCCGGTCTGAGCGGCTTGAACTGAAATAGAGGCGGTCTCTGCATCCCTGATTTCACCGACCATAATTACGTCCGGGTCCTGGCGGAGAACAGCCCTTAGACCGCTCGCAAATGTCATTCCTGCTTTGCTGTTCAACTGAACCTGGCGGATATTATTGATCCTGTATTCAACAGGGTCTTCAAGGGTCATTATATTTATGTCCGGTTTGTTAATTTCATTTAATATGGCATAAAGACTTGTACTCTTACCGCTTCCTGTTGGTCCTGTACTAAGAATCAGCCCATATGGTTTATGAATCATTGCCACTATCTTTTCTATATCCTCTTTAACCATTCCTATGCGGTCGAGGAGATAAATACCTGTGCCCATGTCAAGCAGTCTCATAACAAGGTTTTCTCCATAAATAGTAGGCACTGAAGAAACCCTCACATTGATCTCCGTTTTTTCCATCTTTAACGTAAAACGGCCGTCCTGAGGAACTCTTGAGAGAGTAATGTCCATGTTTGCCAGGATTTTTACCCTTGCAACAATAGGAAGAAACATAGTCTTGGGGGGTGACGGCATATCATGAAGCTTTCCATCAATACGAAATCTGACCTGAACACTGGTCTGCTGGGGACTTATATGGATGTCACTTGCACCTCCGCGTACAGCCTGTGCAAAGATAGAATTTACGAGACGGACAACAGGCACTTCACCGGCTATATCCTGAAGAGACTTAACCTGAATATCTTCTTCAGGCTGGTCTTCCATCTTTTCAACAGATGCCTCTGTTGAGAGATCAGATCCATTAAGAATGTTTCCAAACCCTCCCTGCAAACCATAAACTGCATTAATCAACTGGGATAGTTCATGTTCAGTACAGACAACAGGCTCCACCTCAGCATTTGTCAAAACCTCAATAGAATCGAGTGCATTAATATCCAGCGGGTCTATCATTGCAACGGTTAACAGCCGCCCCTTTTTCCTTAAGGGCACTGTTTGATACTTCTGGGCAAACTCAAAGGAAAGGACCTGTGCAAGTTCTACCCCGACAGGATAATATTCAGGGTGATACTTATCAATCTTCAATTGATTGCTCAACATATCAACAATCTGCCGTTCTGTAACTGCCCCCTGTTGTACGAGGAATTTACCAAGCTTTAACCCTGCTTTTTTTTGCTCAAGCAGGGCCTGATTAAGCTGTTTTTCTGTCAACAGTTTACTCTCAATCAGCATCTCTCCAAGTCTTTTTCTGATCATCCTATTTATCCTGTATAAAAGTTAACCACAGAGTACGCAGAGGAAAGTCAAATATTAAAAAAATACTGTACCCTCATCCAGTTTACTGATAACTTTTGCATTTGCATTGAGTGACGGTGGTAAGAGGTTTATGGAATTCATGGCAGAGGTTTCATTGCTGAAACTGTCTTTCATCAATACTGCAAAGACGGTCCCTTCATGACTATTTCTGTAAGGGAATAAACGGACCGGCGGGTAATTATCCGGATATTTTTCTATCATTCTATAGGCATCTTCAAGGTTTTTTCCGACAGTCAATTTAACCCAGTATCTCCCCCCAGGCAGAGGATTGCCTCTTAAAGGCCGGGCAGGAAAATTTACCTTCTCACCAATTTCAACCTTATCAAAATCTTTAATCTGTGGATTAGCCCGGATAACCGCCTCAAGCCTCTGAAGGTTTACGTTAAGTCCTCCATAGAACCTGTTTATCATTAACCAAATCGGCTCTTTTCTTGTTACAGTAAGCCGGCCAAGTATTTCGGTCTTCTTTTCCACTGGCATCGGCTTATCAAAAATTAGTTTATCAGGTACAGGGTTGTCAATTACAATCTTATCCGGCACAGGGGTTTCAACTGCTGTATTTGAAGGCGCTACAGGCAAGGCAGGATTATTAACAGCAACTCTTTTAGCAGAACTCTTTCTCCACAGATTTACCCTGATTGATGAAGAACCGGCAACAATTGAAACCGCAAAGAACAGGATTACAACAATTGCTATTGCCCACCGCATTTTTTTAGATGACTTTACAGGTGCGCTTCGTATCACATTTGCACGTATCAGGGACCATCCTGCCTTGTGCTTATTCTGTATGATCAGTGTCAAAATGGCCTGGTGGCAGAGAATAACAATCTTTCTAGGATACCCTCCTGTTGCCTTATAGATTGCCCACAACCCTGGAAATGTGAACAGAGAAATCTCCCTGTTTTCACCGCTCGCCTTTTTTATACGAAACTTTACCATCTCCCTGGTCTCTTTAAAATTCAGAGGCTCAAGAAAGTAGTGTTCATTAACCCTGTCAGAAAGGTTGGCGTTGTTTTTTAAGACCAGTTCAAATTCTTTCTGGGCAAATACGACAATCTGAAGCAACTTATACTCATTTGTCTCGTAATTGAGGAACTCCCTGAGGATCTCAAGACAGAAATGCGGAAGCTTCTGGCCCTCATCTATAATAAGCACAACTATCCTGCCTTCATCCACACCCTTTTCATAGAGATAATTTTTTATCATCTCTTTAAGCTGCCATTCAGAGAGATTTTCTGCTGTTGAAGACAAACCAAACATTGCTGCAACATTTGATAAAAACTCAAGAGGTGTACTGAAAGAAGGGTCAAGTATCAGAAAAGGGAGTATATTTTTTTTGTCTTCTTCTGAATTAGAGAACCGCACTATAATTTGACGGCACAGAGTTGTTTTACCGGTCCCCACATCCCCGATAACAACACTGAGGCCGCGGCGCAGGCGGACGGCTATCTCCAGCCTCTGGAGGCATCCGAAATGCTGAGAAGACTGAAAGAAAAAATCCGGATCAGGAGAATTTGAGAAAGGTTCTTTTTTGAAATTAAGAATCTTGTAATAATCCAAAGAACTACCTCCCAATATCTTCCTTGCCCACACCTGCAACCTGCGGCGGCAGAATGTGAGGTGTTATGAAGATAAGCACCTCCTCCATGGTTTCACTCTTTGATGAATTCTTAAACAGCCATCCTAAAAAAGGGATATCTTTAAGTCCCGGCACACCGTTATTTGATTCCGCACTCTTCTTTTTGGTTAATCCTGAGATAACGATTGTCTCACCATCCTGCACAATCAGTGATGTCTCTGTATGCTTTTTCAGAATAAAGGGATTACCCTCAACCATTCTTGTCATATCCACCTCATCCTTCTGCACCAGTATCTTCATCTTCAGGTTTTTACCGTCTATCACATGGGGAACAATTTCCAGCCTCAGAACAGCATTCTCAAATCTAACAGTACGCGTCACACCGACAGCCGTGCCGCCGGTAGTACCTGTTGTTCCTGCTGTCTCAGTAGTAACAAATGGAACCTTTTCTCCAGTCTCTGTAAATGCCTTCTGATTATCCAGCGTTGTAATTGAAGGGCTTGAAAGTATATTGAGCTTACCATCCTTTTGGAGTGTATTCAACTGCATCTCAAGGACATTCCCGCCGATAGTTCCGAATATCAATCCTAATGAAGCTGCAGATGCCTCTGTTGCGCCAGGGACATTCACTGCAAAACCCTGCCCGCTGATGCCCGCACTGCCGGAAGTTGGCGTATACGTACCTGACAAAGCGCTTCCGGGAGCCACAGCGCTTCCGGCTGTTCCTCCTGGTGTTATAAAGAAGTTTTTATCACCATACTTTCCACTGTAGGCGCCGCCCCACCTGATACCAAGGTCTCTGGCTACCTCACTTGTAGTCTCAACAATATTTGCCTTTATCAATATCTGGGATGTTGGTCTGTCAAGCGTCTTTATTATTGAAAGCATTTTCTCAAGATCGTCCTGTATCGCCTGAATTATCAGCGCATTGTTATTTTCATCCACCCTTACAAAACCGCGTGACTTACCATCTTTATCCTTTGTAAGGACTTCCTGAAGATTTTCTTTGAGCGCCTTTGCATCCGTATAATTAATATTAATCACAGAAGTAAACATAGGTTCTAATAATCTTGCGCCAATGTCCTGTGCCTGCATCTTATCTTTTATGTCTAAAACCTTTAGTTCATTCTCCATATCCTGGATTGACATTACCCTTAAGATTTCACCTTCCCATGCAAATGATAATCCCTGACTATTAAGAATGCTTTTAAACGCGTCATTCCACGGCACATCTTTAAAATCAATACTGACTTCCCCTTTAATGTCATTTTTTATAAGAATGTTTTGTCCTGAAATACGGCCAAGTGTCCGCAGCACAGTCTTCACATCTACCTGGCGCACCTTCAGACTCACAAGATCAGCAGGGAGCGCTTTTACTGCCGGCTCTGCCTCCTTACCTGTTTTAGAAGAATCCGTTACAGCAGCCTTATCCCCGGCGATAATACCACCTTCATATCCTGAATAAGGAGAGTGTCCCTGAGAGGTCTTTGCCACAGTCTTCCACTCTTCAAGGAATGCATCTTTAGTAGCCGCTTTCTCACCTGCACAGCCTGATATACTCAGGCAGGTGAGCAATACACAAATACTCCGCAAAAAAGTTCTCTCCTTCTTTTTGTCACCATTGATCAAGGCAAATCCTCTCCTGACTTTTTCAGTGGAACGTCTATTGTTGCAGAACTTTTTTCATTCCTGATAATAACCCTGTTAGGAAAAATGTCTTCGAGTATAAATCCTGCCTTCTCCATTGAGTCACCCGCTCCATACTCAAAGCCGTTAATTATCGCCATCTTCTTATTTCCTGTTTCTACATATCCAGTATAGTTAAATTGGCCTGAAACTACTACCTTTTTTCCAGTCCCGCCTGTAAATATACGTGTTTTAGTAACACCCTTAACACCCTTAAAAATAAATGGATCTCTCCCCCATTCAGTTTCAGCACGGTTAATTATATATGCGCCTGTTATGGAAGGATTACTCTTGATGAGACCTGAATTTAAATTAGTTATGAATGTCTTTAAGCTCTCATCTTTTTTACCTGTGATACCTGAAACAATCTTTCTTGAAAACAAAGGGAATAATGTATAAGCGCCGTATACAATCGTGAGTACCATTGCCAGAAGTATGATGATCTGTTGTTTTGAAAGAGACGGCATTGTTAAAAGCCCTGTCTGTTTATAAGTATCAGCCTGCATAGTTACAGTGGTTTAAATGTTTGGTTTGTCTTAACTTACACTAAGCCATAATTTCATTCTGTATTCTCTTCCTTCCGGAGTCTGCTGAATCTCTATCTCTTCAATGTGCTCAAGATACGGGACTTCTCCGGCGCTGTTTAAAAACTTACGGAAATTAAAATAATCCCCCCTTACTATAACATTAACAGATAAAAATTTTATATTACCTGCCAGAGAGTTAATATTGGGGACAATAGACACCACATTCATGCCTGTTTTTCTTGCGATTTCACTGAATGTCATAAATATCCTGTCAGTCTGCTCTCTTGCAATACTCTCCTTCGAGGGAAGCGTCCGATGCATTTCATCCTTTCCATTAATCTTATTTTTAAGTGATACATATACAGGAACAAGATACTTGTTTTCTTCAACGTCAACACTGAATCTGTTTATCTTCTGACCCAGTTTTACTATCGTCCTGTAATAAGGAATAATTCCCGCAACTATAAAAATTAAGATTCCCAAAATGCAGAGTACAAGATAAGTAATACTCTGACGCGGAATTGTCATTTCTAACCTTGAAGTTGCCATATCCCCTTAACCTATTTTCATATTAATAGTGAAATACAGGGCTGCTGCACCTTTTGAAGCCGGAGTATAATTACTTTCTTTAACACTAATCTTACTAAACATTGGAGAACTATCTAATTTCATAACATATCTTGACAGGGCAGCCTCAGCAAAATTACGGTCACCCTGTATTATCCCATCTATCAGTACAATCTCAGCAGCGCTGCCATCACCTTCAGTCCCCTTTTCACCGAAACTAAGACTGCCCAAAGAAACCCTTAAGCGCGTAAGACCTATATCAGGAGGAGTTAACATGGACACTTCACTTATAACTGCAACCCCCATGTATCTTTTACTGTACAGCTTTAATTCCTCCTGTTGCTCATTAACAGTTGAAGCCATCTGCCTGACCATATCCCTGTTTACATACACAATATTCTGCGGCAAGTTCCGTTCTAACCTTGCTAATTCAGCCCTCTTCTGCCTGGCAACAAAACCCTGATAACCCAGTATTACAGCACATACAAAAACAGCGGAGGCAAAGGCTATAAATATATTGCGGTTGAACCTCTTAATGTCTGAGTCATTTTCTTTATCCTTATATGTAAACTTTAGATTCAATGTATGCTTATTGTCAGATAAGGCAGCTCCAAGTGCAGGTATAAACGCAATTCTTCCTGAGAAAAGACCTTTTATTTCATTTTCATTCAGAGAACAAACCTGCTGGTTAAAGAAATCCAGCACTTCACTTTTAATACCAAGCTGTTCACCTACATAATCAACAAGGGGTTTGTATACACTAAGTACACCTGACACATATATATTCTCAATCTTTTCATTCCCGGGCTGGGATGCGTAATGTCCGAAGGTCCTCTCCACCTGCCGCACAGCCCGTTCCATGGCAGGCAGGATCATAACAAATATCTCTTCTGATGTTAGAGAAACAGAAAAGTCTTTTTCTTTGATATGAGGAGAGCCAGGGTCAAGACTAAAAAGCATCTTCTTTGCCTCATCTCTGTCCGCATAAAGGGCGTGGTCTCCAGGCACATGTGATTTTTCTCTGAAGTTTATTTCATCTATCAATGAATCAATCATACTGTTTGTGCCTGCCTTTATATCACGGGTCATAACAAGATTTCCCGTGTCATATATATCAATACGGGAGAAATCATTACCAATGAACAGAATGGCAAAGCGTGCGCCAAATACATTGCCTTTTCCAAGGCGGATAATATTCTGAATTGCAAATGGCACTATTGTTATGCCTGATAAAGGCAATTCAATTTTTGAAAATAAATTCTTTATCTCTTCAACTTCTTTAACAGGGGCAATGTAGGCCATAATTAAAAATTTGGTTACCCCCTGATCAGTAACTTCACCATGTAACTCAAAATCAATGAAGTTCTCTTTTTCATCAAAAGGCAGCTCTTTTTTAGTAGTCCAGTATACTGCGTTTGCAATCTCCTTCTTTGAGACCTTTGGTATACGGATATGCCGTACTTCAACATTCGCAGCAGACATAAGAACCCATATATTTAATCCTTTAAGAGAACCGCAGAACAATAATATCTCTGACTTAAGAAATTCGGCAAACTCAGCAGACCCTTTTGACAAAGTGCCGGGAATGGAAACAGACTTCCAGTCAAGCAGCCTCCACTTGTTATCATATGACCTTGTTATTTTAACTAACCTTAGAAACTCAAAACCTATATCAATGCCAAGTGTGACGGGTTCATGACGGGAAATTATTTTATTTAAGGGGTCTTTAAGAAACTTCTTATAATGAGAACCACTATAAAAACTGTGTGGTTTTTCAGAAATCTTATTCTCTCTACCTCGAATCAGATTGAGCAACTTCTCAGTGGAAGTAATCTCATTTAAGCGTGGCATTACTCTCCTGAATTATTGACGGCTTTGTAAAAAGCGGGTGCCCTCTGGGCGTGCGGCGTTGCGCTACATCCTTCGTCATTGCGGCGTACCAACAAAGTACGCCTCATTCCTCAGGATTTGCGCGCCTTGCACCTGGACTTTTTACAAAGCCGTCCGCTTCCGTGACTTTTTACGAGGCTATCATTATTAATGAGTAAGATTTTTCCTTATTCTACATAAAGCAGCGCTAAAGTTCAAGTAAATCAATTAGTTTAATTATTAAGTTGTTCAGATTTTCTTATTCGTTTATGCAGGGTTTTTCAAAACCCTCTGCATAATTCAGATAGGCAAGAAGCATGAAATGGTCATCCTCATTTATAGATTTGAATTGAATTCCGATTGCATAGAAGTCTTCAAGCGGCTTTGCCCAGCAGACATCTCCAACAAGGGTCTCGATTCTATCCACCTTATATTCATCCACAAAGGGAAGCTTAACAACAATCTCATTTCCGGTACTCAGGGGACGGGTGGTATAAATAACCATCCCGCTCCGGCTGATATTAACAATAAGCCCCCTCGCATCCGCCTTATTATTCGGACAGGAGACATCTACCTCTTTTAATAAACTCACCCTCTTATGTCTGCGTCTGTTAGTCATAATGTGTATTTTCTCAAGCATAAACAAAAAAACTATTTATTACCAACTTCCATTAACCTGCTATAAAAATAGCCTGTCTGAACGCAAAAGTCAATCTGTTCATGGTATATTTTATTTACCATTTTTATTTAGAAGACGGCGGGTTGAAGTCTCTTCTGCCTTCGAGGGATTTGACGAGGGTTAGTTCATCAGCATATTCTATATCACTGCCAACAGGTATGCCATAAGCTATACGTGTTACATGTACTTCGAACGGTTTGAGCAGGCGGGTAAGATACATGGACGTAGCCTCGCCTGCCATGTCAGGGTCAAGGGCAAGTATTACCTCTTCAATACCATCCTGATCTACCCTCTTCAACAATCCGGCAATCTTAATATCATCAGGACCTATACCATCTAATGGGGAGATAGCGCCAAGCATGACATGGTATAACCCCTTGTAACCGCCGGTACGCTCTATTGTATAAAGTGTGCCAGGCTCTTTTACAACTAATATCTTTTTCCTGTCCCTGTTGGCATCACTGCATATCCAGCAGGGATCATCCTCAGTAACATTATTGCAGATAGAACAGAAATGGATTTTATCTTTTACGTCAATAATAGCCTGTGCTATTGCCTTTGCCTCATCCGCAGTCGCCTTCAAAAGAAAGAATGCAAGCCTCTGAGCCGTCTTCTGGCCTACGCCAGGAAATTTCTTCAGCTCTTCGATAAGATGATTAAATGTAGTATCTTTCATTTCTTTTCCAATATATCTAAAGGTAACGCTCAAAAATGTACCCCGCGTTTTTCAGCGTTACCTAAAATAATCCTGGGATATTCATCCCCATACCTCCTGTCATCCCCTTCATCTCCTCAGCCATCATATCCCGCGCCTTTCTGAGCGCCTCATTAGTCGCTGCAAGTACAAGGTCCT